>JBHEMC010000125.1:0-10722 GCA_046262775.1 Pyrinomonadaceae bacterium
GATCTAATGGGACTGTGGGGTTTTCTGTAAAATAGCGCGATCCCCACAACCCTTTTTCTTCGCCACAATGCCACACAAACAACACCGAACGTTTTGGACGTGATGGTGCTCGGGCAAGTGCTTCTGCCATCCCCAGCAGCGATGTTGTCCCGGAGCCATCGTCGTCAGCTCCGTTGTAAATCGCATCACCATGTACTGGTATTCCAATCCCTACGTGATCGTAGTGTGCACCAAGCGCAACATACTCATCCTTTAAAACAGGATCACTCCCCTCCCAAACTGCTACCACATTCTGAGTCGGAATTGTTTCGGACCGGGCTGTGAGACTCATAGTGAGTTTCTTTTCCGGATTGAGAGCGAATGGGGTGGCTCCAGTTGGGCCATACAAACCGTTGAACACGTTGACTGCGTTCTGTTTTTCACCCTGAAACAAAGCATTTGCCAACTCCGGAGAAATCACAACAGAAGGCAACGGCATACTGGTCTGATTTTGAAATTTCGCAACGACAGTTGTGCCGCGCTCCATTATTCGCTGTCGATTGCGATCCCAGTTTGCGAGATATTGAAAATCGGGAAAATAAACCAGACCCACTACTCCTTTTTTTCGCGCGTAGTCGGTTGCATTCATCCAATCCTCGCCCTGCTTTCCAGATAAGTCAGCGCGCGACAAGCCTTTCGGCAAAGAATTTGGACTGCCGGCCACGACTGCAATTTTGCCGGTGGCATCCAGATCCTGGTAGGGGTCCATCTGTTTCGCTTTTATGAACCATCCATTGCCCGCGAAGATCAATTGACCGCTCACCGATCCCGAACCAACGATCGGCAGATACTCGGTCCCCGCAACGAGCGTTCTGCCGTTATATTCAACACGTGTTTGAGTGCTATCTACTCGATCCCGGCGCAGATCGATCCTCTGAAAGAAGGTTCCATTATCACCGGCAGGTTTGAATCCCCAGCGGGACAGATTAGTAGCGAGAAATTTAGCAGTTGTATCGAGGCCGCGTGATGGAGTATCGCGGCCTTCCATTTCATCAGAAGCGATGAATGACAGGTAGTCTTTTAATTGCGCCGCAGAAATTGTATCAGTGCCGCGCTGGACCGTTGTCGAAACCGGCGCGGCCTTTTTTGACTTATCAATCCTTCGTTGTGCGTAAAACGAAGGTATGGCGACGACAAGCAAACTTGTCATCACAAGCGAACTTATTAGTTTTCGCATGCTGTCTCCAGTAAATGAATTGTAGTTTGATCATGGCGAGTTGCACGGCCGTTACGGACTCGGGAGCGCAAAAGTTACACCTGTTGAACGGCTTGCACCAGTCGAGTCAGCGTGTCTTTAGCGTCGCCATAAAGCATGCCGGTAACCGACTTGAAAAATAAAGGATTCTCAAGGCCTGAGAATCCTTTGCCTTGTCCGCGCTTGAGTACAACGACAGATTTAGCGTGGTCCACCTCGAGGATTGGCATGCCGGCGATAGGGCTGTTGGGATTGTCGCGCGCGTCAGGATTAACAACGTCGTTAGCGCCGATCACGACTGCAACGTCTGTGGAGGAAAATTCAGGATTGATTTGTTCAAGTTCGTACAGTGAGGAGTAGGGAACGTTCGCCTCCGCGAGCAGTACGTTCATGTGGCCCGGCATGCGACCAGCGACCGGGTGAATTCCATATTTAACTGTCACGCCTCGTTTCTCGAGTACGTCAGCTAATTCACGGACAGCATGCTGTGCTTGTGCGGTGGCGAGTCCATAGCCGGGTACAAACACCACTTTGTTAGCATACCCAAGTTGCACTGCAATATCGTCAAGACTTACTTCCCGCATCGTGCCTTGTTCACCGGCGGTGCCGGTTACAGTTGTGGCGCTTCCAAAGGCGCCAAACAGGACGTTCGTCATTGAACGGTTCATTGCGCGACACATCAGTATCGAGAGAATAAATCCGGAGAAACCGTCCAGGGTGCCGGCGATGATCAGCACTTTGTTTGAAAGAACAAAACCCGTCGCTGCGGATGCGAGGCCGGCGTAGGAATTCAGCAGCGACATCACGACCGGCATATCGGCTGATCCGATGGGCATAACCAGGAGCAGACCAAAGACAAATGCCAGACCCACCATCGTAAAGAACAAAGGCATCGAGCCGGGGACGACAATTAGATATATAAAAATCGTGACGGTCGCAGCTAGCAGCAGCATGTTGAAGATGTTTTGACCCTTGTAAGTCATCGGAGTGCCGCGCACCAGTCCCTGAAGCTTTGCGAAAGCGAGCAAGCTGCCCGTTGTGGTGAGCGAGCCAAGCATCACCTCAAATCCAAGTGCCGCCATTGTGATCGTCTCAAGATGACCCCCGTTACGATAGAACTCTGACACTCCCACGAGAGCCGCGGCAAACGCACCAAACGCGTGTGACAATGCAGTTCGCTGGGGCATCGCTGTCATCGGTACCCAGACGCCCATTGCGAGACCAACGACTGAACCGATTGCGAGACCGGAGATTATCCAGGTGTAGCTGATGATCTCGTGATGCATCAGCGTACCAATAATTGCCATCAACATGCCGAACTCGGCCAGGTGCATGCCGCGTTTTGCAGTCTCGGGGTGACTAAGTCCCTTCAATCCGAGAATGAAGAGAATGGAGGCGAGGAGGTAACTCAGTTCGATGAAGTAGGTTTGCATTATCGGTTGGTCTTAGTTTCTGTTCTGTGTCAGGTGATCACCCGTCGATTCCAGTTCCGCCTGGAGACAAGCTCTCGAAATCAACAGCGAGGACCAACCGGCACAGACTCCGGAGTTACTCTTTCCCGGGAGCTTCCTTGCGTTTAAACATGCGCAACATTCGATCGGTAATTACAAATCCGCCGACTACGTTAGTCGTAGAACAGACGACAGCGGTAAAGCCGAGGATCGTGCTGACCGTGTTGTAGCGGGCCCCGGCGGTAACAATAGAACCGACGAGCGAGATACCGGAGATCGCGTTAGTTGCCGACATCAATGGCGTATGGAGAAGCGGAGGTACCCGAGAGATTACCTGGTATCCAAGAAAGGCGGCGAGGGCGAAGACGTATAACGCTGAAATCAATGTTTCCGACGACATTTAGCTTTCCTCCCCAACTTAACACTACCTAGACTACGGAATCGCGATCACTAAAACTGCTGAAGGATTCAACCAAACAGCTATAGCTTGCTGGCGATCGAATGCTGTAACAACGGTCTCAATCGGCGATTTGCGATTCGGGGTGACCAATTCGCTTCCGTGATTAATCTGAAACGGCGCGAGTTTCGAGCAATGCTGAGACTCTCTGGTTCACAACTTTTCCGTCGTGAGTTACACACGATGGGCCTATCACGTCGTCCTGCATGTCCATCTGCAACTGCCCGTCCTTTATCAGCAAGGAAACAAATGAAGTGACGTTTCGTGAATACAACTGGCTTGCATGTACAGGAATAGTTGCGGGCAGATTTGTCGGCGCCATGATCGTTACGCCCTTGCGTTCCATCACTTCGTCTGCCTTGCTGAGCGCGCAATTTCCACCCGTTGCTCCCGCTAAATCGATCACAATCGAACCTCGCTTCATACCATTCACGGCTTCTTCAGTGATAAGAAGCGGCGCGCGTTTACCAGGAACCTGCGCAGTTGTAACAATGACGTCGGCAGTCCGGGCGTGTTCAGCAATCAAAGTGCGGCCCCGAGCCATGGCTTCCTCCGACAATTCGACGGCGTAACCACCGGCGTCTTCAGTTTTTATTCCGCCCAGATCAACGGCCAGAAAAGTCGCACCTAATGACTTCACTTGTTCACCTGCAGCAGCGCGTACATCGTACGCTTCAACAACTGCGCCCAGTCTGCGAGCTGTCGCGATCGCTTGCAGACCAGCAACACCGGCGCCCAAAACCAAGACTCGTGCGGGCGGAACAGTGCCTGCCGCTGTCATCAACAGCGGAAACATACGTGGGATGTGCGACGCCCCAAGAAGCACGGCTTTATAGCCCGCCACTGTCGCCATCGATGAGAGCGCGTCCATCGCCTGTGCTCTGGTGATGCGAGGAATTAGTTCAACGGAGAAGGTGGTTAGCTTGCGGTCGATCGCCGGTAGCATTGCCGCAGGCTCCTCGAGCGGTCGCAAGAACCCAAGGACAATTGTTCCCTCGGACAAGCGACTTAGGTCTTCAGCCTGAGGTCGGTTCACGGCGACGACGATGTTTGCCTCTCGAAGTAACGCCAGGCGGTCTCTAACGATTTCAGCGCCGGCTTCACGATAATCATCATCAGTACGGGCGGCGGCGAGGCCTGCGTCAGTTTCAACTTTGACGGAGACTTTTAACGCAACGAGCTTCTTGATGGATTCCGGCATCAGCGCAACGCGCGACTCACCGGCTTGTGTTTCTCGCAACACAACAATGTTCATTGCTCTCTCCGTGCTTGGTAGGGGAAATATTTGAGGAGTCGTGCGGCAGTATAGTCACCGACGTGAAGAATGTGCATAGAGAGTTAATTCACGTTTTACTGTTCAAGATCGATTTGACGCGCCTGCCAATTAGCCTCAACAGCAATCGAGTATAGCATCGACAGTTTGAGGCACTCAAAAATCAGAATACAGAATTGCGGCTGGCGAAGTAAGCAAGTCCGCATCAAATTTCACTCATTTCGGCGATCCGCTGGATCAGCGATTCGGAGGAAGTCGTTAATGCGCAATTTGAGCGCCAGCGATCGTTGAAGGTCCGATCATCAACACTGGACCTCAGTGTAATCAATGAATCTGTGGATCTGTTTCTGTGCTGCAGTTAATACGGGAATACGTAAAGGGAAGTGGTAGCGCATACGGGACTCGAACCCGTGATCTCTGCCTTGAGAGGGCAGCGTGTTAACCAACTACACCAATGCGCCGTACCGGAGCGGAATTATAGGTGCCGCAGATGAGCCATAGCAAGTTACTGATAACTCGCCGCAGGCTAGACTTCAACCCAGCGTTCTGCCCACCTGCTGAGTGAGTGTATTGCATCTTCCAGATCCCGACCTGATTCCGTAAGTTCATAACTAACACGCACCGGCGGCCCCGATAGTACGGTGCGACGCACCAGGTTTTCCCCTTCCAACTCTCGCAAACGCTCAGTCAGCAGGCGATCGGATAGCCCCGGCACGGTATTCAGCAATTCATTGAAACACTGCGGCCCAGGCAGCATGGCGTTGATAATCGCACCGCTCCAACGCCTGCCGATTAACTCCACCGCGTGATGGAATCGCGGACAAAACCGCGCCCTCTCCTCAACCGAAGAGCGCGACGCACCGTTCTGCCGTGAACCCCGACGCTTTTGCGGCTTACTATTCATAGCTTACTTGACTTTCGTAGCCCTAATCAGTATTCTACGGCACGAGCTTACTAAAAGTAGCTTAGCTATGCAACGTTCAGGAGGAAGAAAAAGATGTTGGAAGCTGGAATAATGCTGCTGCGGGTGTTGTTTGGGACGGCCATCGCCGCGCACGGCGCGCAAAAATTGTTTGGCTGGTTTGGAGGATACGGTCTGCAGGGAACCGCAGGCTTTTTTGAGGGTCTCGGTTTTCGCCCCGGATTCGCCTTCGCCGCTCTTGCAGGCTTGAGTGAATTCATCGGTGGTCTGCTGGTCGTTGCGGGACTGCTGACTCCCGTTGGCGCTGCGGCTGTTCTCGCAGCAATGATCGTCGCTGCCGTAGCAGTCCATTTGAAGAATGGATTCTTTGCTATGGCCAACGGAATCGAGTTGCCGTACCTCTATGCCGCAACAGCTATCGCTCTGATGTTCGCAGGTGGCGGTCAATACTCGCTCGATGCGCGGCTGCACGTTCGAGTCTTTAACGATCCACTCGCAGTTATAGCTTTGCTTCTTCTCGCAATTGCCGGAGCTGTCGTCACGCTCGCAGTTCGGCGGCAATCGCAATCGCAAACGTCGAGCAGCACCTGAACAAGCGCCAGGTAAGGACAACAGGTTCAAAGGTCTACGCAAACTACAGCAGGCGCAGCCATCAAATTGGTTGAATCTTAGTTGCTTTCAAACCATAAAATGCAAGCTGGCGAGCTTGTATTGTACGTGAATTAGAAACACAGAAAGTTTCAATATGACAATTAGGAAAATTGCCGGCGTCGTAAACAGTATCGAAACCTTGGAGGGCGAGGGTTTCCTGGTTCATCGACCGTTTCCCACCTATGCACTCTCCGATTTCGATCCATTTCTTCTGTTAGACGAAATGGGACCCGTAGAACTTGGACCGGGTGAAGCAAAAGGCGCTCCCGATCATCCGCATCGCGGGTTCGAGACGGTTACGTACATGCTCTCAGGACGCATGCAGCACAAAGATTCACATGGGCATGCGGGGAAGCTCACCCCCGGCGATGTGCAGTGGATGACAGCAGGAGCCGGCGTTGTCCATTCGGAAATGCCCGAACGAGAGTTTGCCCAAGAGGGAGGACGGCTGCACGGATTTCAACTCTGGGTGAATTTGCCGCAACGCGACAAGATGATTCATCCGCGATACCAGGAGATCCCAGCCAATAGAATTCCTATGGGGCGAACATCTGATGAATTGGTAACGGTGAAAGTGATCGCGGGAGAAGCGTTGGGCGAGCGCGCAGTAATTGAAACTCGCACGCCGATTATGTACCTGCATTTCACGCTGCAGCCGGGCGGACAGATAACCCAAGCTGTCAATGAAAACTACAACGTCTTCGCTTACGTGTTGGCTGGTGAGGGATTGTTTGGTATAGAAGGAGAGGCTGCAAAGCGCGGTCAAATGGTCATGTTTGAGCGGGAGGGCGACGAACTCGTCGCGGAAAATAGAAGTAAAGATCCGCTTGAGTTTTTATTGATTGGCGGCGTACCGCTGAATGAGCCGGTCGCGCGTTACGGTCCATTCGTAATGAACACACGCGAGGAAGTCTACCAAGCGGTTGAGGATTATCGCAGTGGGCGAATGGGACAAATTGAAGCCTAAGGTTTTCTTAGTGGTTGTGCATTAACGGCCGCAATTCCTCACATTACGCGGCTCCGCCGTCTTCCGTTTGGGTTGTATACGGTATCGATCGCGCCGCACTTCCAAAATCACATTGTTAAGACTGTTTACTCTTCCGTCCAACAAAAAATCCGGCGCCGAACATTAGCAACAGTAAGAAGAACACCGGAATCAAGAGAACGAACGTATTCCAAAGTTCTGACAGCATGCTCATCACCTCCTGCGGCGCACTACTTCAAGATCCTGTTGTTTAAATCACGTAAAGCCATCAGGTTCTTCTCCCGTAGCTCGAACCTGCTTGGACCTACCTGGACTTCCGCGTAACTCGACTGCGCGATTTTTTTGAACGCATCATAAGAAAGCCTTGCTTGCAGAGTTTCCGTCATTAACATGCTGACGTCGCGATCCAGTAAGTTCATGCGACCGAGCCGCAGCGTGTCTGTGCCGGCAACAACCGACAGGTCCCTCTGATCAGGTTGATGCCAACGGTCCCACGATTTCGTATCGAAAATCACATCAAGCGTGACGTAGCGAACGTGCTCTGGTTGGAGACCGGGACAATGAAGAGTGACTGTGATGCTCACGCAACCATCTTTGAAAGAGTCTTTGAAACCGGAACAAGTCACGCGCATTTTGTTGAGCGTCATGAGTGTTTCATGGTTGAAGCCGTCATACTTTGTTTCGATTTTCCCTCCATGATCCTGGTTCTGCGCAATGGCGCTGAACGACATACAATCTGCAAGGCGTGTGGGCTGAAGTAGCACTGACACGCAGCAAACAAGCACAGCGGCGATATATTTCATGGAAACTCCTAAAAATTTTTCCGCGATGATGAGGAATTCAGGCAAGAAAAGCTGTCGGGGCTTTTCAAGCAGACTACCGAACCGGAGCGTGGAGTGTCAATAGGCTTTTTGTTTCTCACCGGATAGCGACAAGCGTGTTATTCCTCCTCGCTTTTACTTTCAAATCATCTGTAATAAAGTCGCTGTTCATATTCATTACTGAGGAACCAGATGAAAACTTCTTTCACCGACGACTTTGTCCGTGATGTATCAGAGCCTCTGCGACAAGCCAATGAATCGTTTAGTCGATTTTATTCGGGAGAGAACGGCAGCCGCCAACCTGTTCACACGGTGTACGGCGGCGCTCATTTATTCAAAGCTGATTCGGCCAAACGACTGGGAGCGCTTGGAATGCGTTCTCTGGACCAATTCGCACCAAATTTCGTTGCGTTTGCTAAAGCTGTCGGTTTGCCGGGGTCCGGTGCGTTGCCGGAATCTCAGGGCGCTATTGACAACCTAAGCAATATTGCGGCTTCAAATCCCGAACAATTGCGGCGTGATTACAAGCATGCCTGGTTGGCCCACATTATATACACGCGCGTACAGGACAAACTCCACCGGGAGGCTGTGGAAGATTTCCGAATCGATTTCGAAGATGGCTACGGGAATAGACCTGATGCCGAAGAAGACGGACATGCAGTAGCCGCTGCTCAAGAGGTCGCAGAGGGCATGCGCAACGCGACGCTGCCACCGTTCATTGGCATTCGCATCAAGCCTTTTAATGAAGAGATGCGTTTGCGAAGTTTCCGAACACTCGATCTGTTTGTGTCGACGTTGGTCGAACTAACAAATAAGCGACTGCCCGCAAACTTCGTAGTCACTCTCCCAAAGATAACTGTGCCCGAGCAAGTTAAAACGCTCGCAACACTGCTCAGTGGTCTTGAAGAAACAACAGGCCTCGCGCCGGCAAGTCTCCGCTTCGAGATGATGATCGAAACCACCCAGTCGATTATCAATCACCGCGGTGAAATCAACCTGCCGCTTTTGCTTTCAGAGTCAAACGGCCGCTGTGCCGGAGCGCATTTTGGTACTTACGACTACACGGCAGGTTGTAACATCACGGCGGCACATCAGCACATGATGCATCCGGCATGTGACTTTGCAAAAAACATGATGCAGGTTGCATTTGCAGGAACGGGTGTTTGGCTATCGGATGGCGCCACCAACATTATGCCCGTCGCGCCACATCGATTTGTGGAGGGTGGTCCCCAACTGACTGAGCAACAGATTGAGGAGAATCGAAGTGTAGTACACCGCGCGTGGAAGTTACATTACGATCACATTCAGCATTCGCTGACGACAGGATTTTACCAGGGTTGGGATCTGCATCCTGCGCAGTTGCCTACAAGATATGCAGCGGTTTACGCGTTCTTCCTTGAGAGTCTGGAAGCTGCATCTGATCGGCTGAAGAACTTTGTTGACAAAGCAGCGAAAGCTACGCTGGTCGGAGATGTATTCGACGATGCGGCGACAGGCCAGGGTCTGCTCAACTACTTTCTGCGTGCAATCAATTGTGGTGCTTTGACCGAAGATGAAGGCCTAAGGTTATCGGGGCTGTCCCTCGACGAATTGCGGTCTGGTTCATTTTTGAAGATTTTGAAAAATCGGCAGAGGTAAGGACCGCCTACGATGAAACGCAGATCAACGCGGGCAGAAGGACGGACGAAATCGGTGGCCGCCTCTGCTGAGTTGGATTAACGACGGAGTGTAAAGCACGTATTTGTGAGGATACTTTCTTGAGAACAATACTTATAGTATTAGCGATTTCGGCAGTTGCTGTGACGGCAACCAGCGGTCAAAAGCAAACGACCCCGGCAAAGGGCGATGCTGATCTGGCCAAAAAGATTGCTCGGTTTGCACCAACCGTTTTGACAGCGAATACGAGTAGTCTATCGGCCAAAGATCGGATGTCGCTGGGTAAAATCATTGCCGCGGCGAAGTTGCTTGACCCTCTTTACCTGCGTCAGACCTGGAGTGGCAACGACGCACTCGAAAAGAAACTTATCGCTGATATATCTGGTGGTGGGCGTCAGCGTCTGCACTACTTCTACATCAACGATGGACCCTGGTCGCTGTTGGACAATAATGAGGCGTTTATCGAAGGTGTACCGAAGCAAAAAGTGCCGCAGGCCAACTTCTATCCCGACGACATGTCGAAGGATGAGTTTAATGCGTGGGTACAGGGCCTGCCCGCGAATGAGAAAGAGAAAGCCACTGGGTTCTTCTACCTGATACGTCGTGGTGCTGACGGAAAATTGATGAGCGTTCCATATAGTGAATCTTACAAACAATATCTTGAACCCGCTGCAAGGTTGTTGCGGGAAGCTGCAGGATTGACGACTAATCAAACCTTGAAACGGTTTCTTACGACGCGTGCCGACGCATTTCTTTCCAATGATTACTACGAGAGTGACGTCGCATGGATGGACCTTGATTCGCCGATCGAATTAACGATGGGTCCTTACGAGGTTTATGAAGACGAACTCTTCGGTTACAAGGCGGCATTCGAAGCTTACGTGACGCTTCGTGATGAAGCAGAATCGGCGAAGCTCGCAAAATTTTCCCAGTATTTACAGGAGCTGGAAAACAATCTTCCCATAGAGGCACGTTATCGTAATCCAAAACTCGGACCGGCATCGCCCATCCGCGTCGTTAACGAAGTGTTCAGTTCTGGTGAGGGAAACAATGGCGTACAGACAGCCGCGTTCAACCTCCCTAACGACGAGCGCGTCATCAAGGAGAAGGGTTCGAAACGAGTAATGTTGAAGAATGTTCAGGAGGCAAAGTTTGACAAAATTTTAATCCCTATTTCTCGAGTAGTTTTGGCTGCGTCTCAACGCTCGGCACTCTCGTTTGAGTCTTTCTTCACGCATATTCTTTGTCACGAGTTGATGCATGGTCTTGGAC
>JBHEMC010000126.1:0-10468 GCA_046262775.1 Pyrinomonadaceae bacterium
CTGCATGTTGATGCGCGCGGTTATGGAATTCTTGCCGCTGCTCCTGCGGTCGGATCAGTTGTAACTGCGTTGGCGATGGCGAGACTAGGGACGTTTAAGAAGCAGGGCCGTTTGGTTGTGGTTTCTGTCGCGATATTTGGTCTGGCGACCGCCGCTTTTGGTCTTTCGCGAATTTTCTGGTTCTCGTTGTTAATGTTAGCTGCCACTGGCGCGGCCGATACGATCAGTACAGTACTGAGGCAAACAATCCGGCAGCTATCTACTCCTAATCACCTGCGTGGGAGGATGACCTCGATCAACATGATGTTCTTCATGGGAGGTCCGCAACTGGGTGAACTGGAAGCTGGAGTCGTTGCTTCTTTGATTGGTGCTCCACTGTCTGTTGTAACGGGTGGACTGGGCTCGTTGCTTTGCGCATGTATCGCAGCTCTTAAATCGAGGCGGTTGATGGAGTACGATGGTTGATTGGCGAAACGTTGACACAACTACACACCAACACCATGTCGTCGCACACGTGATTGGTGCGAAGGTACTCGGGTATTTTGTATATGACGAAACTGCATATTTTCTGCTCGATATTGGGTTCATTTGGCATGTGTATTTGAACGGCGAAATGGGTTTAATTCCTCACGGCATGGCGATACAGGAACTTGAAATAGCGGAAAACGCTCGCAGCGAGATCAGATCTGACATTGATGCGCTCCTGAAATTCGGTGGCACTCCTCAATTGAGGCAATTGACAGCTGCTGTTGAGCAATTTGAGATTAACCGTGTGGAGTTGCTGGAATTCGCACAGAAGAAAAGAATAGAAATCAGTGGCGAATCTAGTAGCATCGTTTTCGAGGCGGATGCGGGAACCGGTGAGGTGGCGATAATGGGTGGTGAAGAAAACGCAGAAACCGAATTGACCGGTGCTGTACAAGCCGAAATGGATTTTCTTCGGACTCAGATGAAGGAGCAATTGGGACGAGAACCGAGCGATGAAGAACTCAACGAATGGCTCCGCGAGCACACAGAGAGTTATTGAATACTAAACGTCCGATAAACTTCAGTTTGTCGCGATCCCTCACGTTCAACCTTGCGGTAATTATCAAGTGTGGCTTCGCCGCGATTCAATGCCAATCAATGCACGACAAACCAAAGTTTATCGGACTTCAGGCAAACGTCCGACAAAGTAAAGAGTTTATCGGTCGCTTACTCAGGCATGACAGTGATCTGATTATCCACGTCCTTCACACCTTTGATTTTCCTTACGGCCCTCTCTACCTGAGCCTTCAGGTTTTCGCTCTTTACAGACCCGAGTAGCGTTACTTTCCCGTTCATAACAGTTGCCGTAATCCCCAACGTCGAAAGCGTGGAATCGTCCGACAGTTGTTTATCCACGGCCGACTGCACGGTTGCGTCATCGTTTGCGGCGGGCGCTGTTGCACCCCCGGTGACGACGGACGGAGTGATCACGACAGGAGCAGGCTGCGTAGCCGGTGCCGGCTGCTGAACAATGATTGGTGGTTGTTGCTGTGGCGCCGGTTGCTGAATAACCGTCTGCGGTGGTGGCGCTTGAGCAGTAAGATTTGAATTATTGTCGTACGGTTGGCTACTCATCCAGAACAAAACCAGAATGGTAATCAACGCGATAGCTACTACCACGAGAACGCCAACCATCCCCGCTGAGATACCACTGCGATCTGGCCCTCGAACCGACTGCGAATCTACAACTTCGCGCCGCGAGGTGGGTGTTTCCACTACTACTCGGCTTCGCCTTGCATGTTCTTCGTCATATGCCATCGCTTTTTATCTCCGTTCTTTGTTTGACGTCGTTGATTGCGCCTGTTCATTTGAAACCCGACTAATTACGTGCGGCCGAAACCGGCAACGTGCGTAGACCGTCCCCTGATGCCGGCGAATGACAGAGGTCAGGTGGATATTGCGTTTGTCCTTCAGCAGAAGAAACAATTGTTCCCGCAACAACGAGCAAGCTCAGAATCAAGACAAGCAACAATAGCCGCTTCATATAGATCTCCATCAGATCGTTGAACGCACGAATGGGACGACCTTGAAACGAGTTACTCTACGGCAACATCTATTCCTAAACAGCAGAAAGCTGGGTTCTCCGTAGCAAATAAAGGTTTTTACAGTGTTCTAAGTTTGAGTTTCAATCGTGGCGTACGCTTTTGAGTCTGTGCGAAGCAAGCCGGATGTGGATTAAGACAGTATTCTCAAAACCGCAAAGAAGGTCCCGTTACAGTCAGGATCAGAATAGTTGAGCGAATGGTCTGTCTTGTGGGCCTCGTCTCATTTACTTAATCGCGGCTGAAGATTTACGATTCGTAAATGACCACAGCAATTGTTCACCATCCTATATTCCTGGAACACGACACTGGTCCGAATCATCCTGAATCGCCATCGCGCTACAGCGTGGTCATGGATGCGCTGCGATCCGCGCCCGAGCTTTGGAATGGTTTACTGGAAGTTCATGCGAAACCAGCCCCGCGCGGTGACATTCAGGCGTGTCATACCCCGCAACTGTTCAAACTGATCGAACGCGTGGTTAGCGAAGGGACAGGTTATCTCGATGCCGACACTGTTGTATCGATGGACTCAATGGATGCTGCACTGCACGCTGCGGGTGCACCGTGTCAGGCGATCGATTTGATCATGTCAGGCACGGCCCGCAACGCGTTTGTACCAGTGCGTCCGCCGGGCCATCATGCAACGGCGGAGCGCGCGATGGGGTTCTGTCTATTCAACAACGTCGCAGTTGCGGCGCGATATGCCCAGAATCGATACAAGGAAATCGATCGCGTCGCAATCCTTGATTGGGATGTGCATCACGGGAACGGTACGCAGGGGATTTTCTACGACGATCCCGCTGTTTTTTTCTTTTCTGCTCATCAATATCCCTGGTACCCGGGAACTGGCGCGCGCGGTGAACGCGGAGTAGGTCGTGGTGCGGGCTACACTCTGAACTTGCCTTTGCGTGCTGCTACTCCTGCGATTGAACATAAACGAGGTTTCGAAGCTGGACTTCATGAGATCAGCAGTAAATTCGTACCGGATCTGATCATCATCTCTGCTGGTTTCGATTCCCATATCGACGACCCGTTGGGGCAGCTGCTTCTCACAGACAACAACTTCAGTGAAATGACACGTGCAGTCAAGCAATGGGCCAACGACGTGTGCAGTGGACGAGTGGTGTCGTGTCTTGAAGGTGGATACAACCTTCAGACTCTTGGGGCTACGGTTCGCTCTCACGTCCGCGAATTAGCTAGTTCATAGTCGAAAACTCAATGGGTCATGCGCCCTCGAACGAGCGGCACGCTGTGCTGGTTGCGCTTTTAAATATCGAGAATACAACCGCACCCAGAGCCACACTGTAGGGCCCCGACGACAATGCCTCTCGTGTTTGACACCCCTGATGCGCATTCCTATGATCAACTCACATGCCTGCCAAATCGTCTGCAGCTGAAAACACCGAGCGCGAACGTGTTTTTCTGATCGACTCCATGTCGCATATTTTTCGTGCTTTCTACGCGCCCATGCAGAATCGCACGGCACCCCTCGCCACATCGCAAGGACAGGTCACCCAGGCGGTCTACATTTTCACCAACATGCTCATCAAGCTCTTACGTGAGGAAAGGCCTGACTACATCGCAGCTATTTTTGAATCGCGAGAGAAGACTTTCCGTCACGAGACGTTTGCCGATTACAAAGCCAATCGGTTGCAAATGCCAGATGACCTTGCGTCCCAAATGCCGCTGATCATTCGATTGTGCGAAGCTCTCAATATTCCCGTAATCAACGCGCCGGGCTATGAAGCCGACGACGTGATCGGTACGCTTGCCCGAAAGGTGGCCCAGCAGGATCTGCAGGCGGTAATCGTCTCGAACGATAAGGATATGTGTCAGCTGGTGCGCGACCCTCTGATCATCTGCATGCGACAGAACTCCCAAGTTGTGAAGCGGAAGGAGCCAGTTCCTCCTATCGAATGGTGCAACGAAGCATGGGTCGAAAAAAAATTCGGTGTCACGGCGGACAAACTCGTCGATCTGCTTGGATTGATGGGGGATTCAATCGACAACATCCCTGGTGCACCAGGAATCGGGTCGAAAGGTGCGGTGCAGATTATTCAGCAGTTTGGGTCGATTGAAGCTGCACTGGAAAATTGGGAATCCGTAAAACACAAAACCTATCGTGAGTCACTGCGAGACAACGCTGAACTGATCCGGCAATCGCGTGAGCTCGCTCGCATCCGGGTCGACCTCGACGTTTCGTTGGATCTTGATCTAATCAAAACCCGACCTGCGGATCGAGCAGCAGCATACGAACTTTTTCGTGAATTGGAATTTGCGGCCCTCACGCGAGAATACGCCGACGCGGCCCAGAAAGGTCCGGCTGTAGTTTCTGAGCGTAATTATCGGGTCGTAAAAACTGCGGCCGAACTTGAGAACCTGGTTCGTAGCCTTTGGGACGCAGAGAACGTTGGCGTGGCTGTTGCCGACTCAACCCCGGCCGGCGCGGGTGAACAGGATTGCTCACTCGCTTTGAACGCGCCGCGCGGCATCGCATTTTCAGCCACGGCAGGTACCGCTGCGTATGTTGATCTTGAAAGATTTGAGCAGGGCTTTGAACAAGCCCTACCGAGCCTCCGCGAAATCCTTACAAACGGACTCATTGAGAAATCGGTCCACGATTTGAAGAGGGCGGTGGGTTTGTTAGCCCATTTCGACATAAACCCTGAGGGAGTGAAAGACGACACGTTCTTGGCCGCGTATCTTCTGGATCCTAATCGCAGCAAATACGAATTGGAGGATCTGGCGCGCGAAGCTCTGGGGACGGAGGTAACCGACGGCAAGCCGCCCAACTGGCTCGATATTCAATGGCAAACCTCTCTGACGTCGGATTTGACAGCACAAACTGCTCGAATCCTGCATCAGCGAATCCTTGAGAAGAAGTTGGAAACGATCTACTCGGAAGTGGAACTACCGCTCGCGCCATTGCTCTACAAAATGGAGCAGGCCGGGTTAAAGGTGGACCGGCGCGTGTTGTCGGAGCTTTCTAATTACCTGGGCCAGGAACTCCACAAACTAACTCTGCAGATTTATCAACTTGCGGGACGCGAATTTAATATCGGCTCCCCAAAGCAAGTTGGCGAGGTTTTGTCTGAGCTGAATATCAACAGTGGCAGAAAGACTTCGACCGGGCGCATTTCGACCAGCAAGGCAGTTCTCGAAGAGTTGGCCCAAACGTTTGAATTACCGCGTTTGATTATCGAGTATCGCGAACTAGACAAGCTCAAGAGTGTCTACACTGATGCCTTACCACATCAAATTGCAGCCGATGGTCGCATACATTGTCACCTGAATCAGACTGTCGCAGCGACAGGACGCTTATCTGCGAGCGACCCGAATTTGCAAAACATTCCAATCCGCACAGACCTGGGCCGGCGGATCAGACGGGCATTTGTTGCTGAAGAGGGTAACAAGATAATTTCAGCCGATTATTCGCAGCTCGAATTACGCCTCCTGGCCCATATCACACAGGATCCCGTGATGCTGGAAGCGTTTCAAAAAGGCGAAGATATTCACGCTCGGACTGCCCGTCTCGTATTTGGCGCTAATACTGATGGAGAACTGAAGGAGGCGCGAAGGTTTGCAAAAATCGTCAACTTTGCAATTGCTTATGCGATTGAGCCATGGGGCTTGTCACAGCGCGTGGGAATCACACGACAGGAAGCAAAGAAGGTTATCCAGGACTACTACGATACTTATAAGGGCGTCCGTCGTTACATGGATGAAGTGCCAGTGCGCGCACGCGAACATGGTTACGTCCGGTCGATCTATGGTCGCATTCGACCGCTGCCAGGAATCAATGACAGAAACGCAAATATTCGACGCGCTGCAGAGCGGGAAGCAATAAATATGCCGATTCAAGGCACCGCGAGTGATATTGTGAAGATAGCCATGCTGCACGTCGATGAAGAATTAAACCGTGCAGGCTCCAAAGCACAGCTGTTGATGCAGGTGCATGATGAGCTCTTGTTGGAAGTCCCTGAGAAGGACGTCGAGGGCGTGGTGGAGATCTTAAGGAAGGAAATGGAACACGCTGTGTCCCTGGATGTGCCGCTGGTTGCTGACGTCGGCTTCGGCGACAACTGGATGGACGCAAAACCTTGAGTGTCCGCCGTGTTGGATTGCATTCAACGATGTGGCGCAAACGACTGAGCAGAACTATATAATCGCACGTGCAGGGCTGCTGCACGTTCGGTTGACATTACAGAGGGCCATAGAGTTTTCCGTTTTCTACGCCCGAACGATTTCACATGTCCAGACCGAGCCCACAAGATAATCGAGCTAAAAACGACGTGGTTTATCGCCGCGCCGTTTTCGATTCTGCTGACAATGGCAGCGCCGTCGCTGCGATCCAGGCGCGCGCACGTGGAATTGCGCCGGCATTAATCGCACTGATTAGCGGTTTCCTCCTCCTGCTAATACTAATTTCCTTACTTGGTGTTTTTAGTGCGCGACGGATGGATGAAGTTAGTCTGCAAGTGCGGGAACTCGAAACCCAACACTCCGCTCGCGTGAATCTGCTTTCAGATTTAAGGCTGGCCTTAACGAGGTTAGACAATGAAGCCCGCGTTCGACACGAGGCCGAATCTCGAAGGGAACTGAAGCCTCCATTTGATCTGCGTCTCGGTGCTGCGCGCGACGCAGTCAAGGAACAACTGCCGGAACTGCGGAACCCTCCCTTGAATGCCGACCCGAAATGGCAGCAACTTACCAATAATGTCCAGGCGTACCTGGAAATTAGCGAGGACTTACGCCGTTATGGTCTCGAGGGTTATTCAAAGTTCTACGAGCTCAACAACCAACTCAACGTGTTACTGCAGCTGACACAGGCTGCACACGATAAAACCTTTAGCGACGTTCAGAGAGTTGAGGCGGACGCGCGACGTTCGATCCGGCGATGGACTATCATCGCATCATTAGTTGGTGCTCTGGTTGCACTGGGTACGATCTGGGAGGTGCAGCGGAGATTCAGAGCCACACAGCAAAGTATGATTGAGGCAAGGCGTGAGCGGGCATTTACAAACCAATTGCTGGAGGGGATGGTTAGTGCAGTCGCCGCGATCGATGCTGAAGACGGTCTCCGTAGTGCTAACGCAGCCTTCTTCAAAATCTTTCCACGCGCGACAATCGGCGCCTCAATACTCGAGTCGTTCGCCGCCGAAGATGCGATGAAGATGCTTGCCGCAGCAAGCGCTACAAGAGTAACGAAAGCGACCTATCGTGGTCGGTGGATCGCTCAGGTCGAAGACGAAGAGAAAAGTTTTGACGTTTACTCGTCTCCGCTCGCGATCAACGGGAAACAAGGACAGATAATTACGCTAGTTGACGCAACGGAAGCGGCTGAGGCTGAGCGGACGTTGCGGCGAGGTGAATCGTTGGCGGCTGTGGGCCAGGCAACAACGCAAGTCGCGCACGAGATTCGCAATCCACTTGGCAGCATTCGATTGGGCGTTTCGATGTTGCGGGACAGCGTTAACGATCCGGATGCCCTGAATACGATTGAACTGGTTGAGCGTGGCATCAGCCATCTAAACAAACTTGTTGTCGACGTAACGCAGTTTTCGCGGCAGAAAGATCTTGAGCGAACGGCCGTCGATTTGCACGATGCGCTGGGCCGCAGTATCGATCTGGTCAGCGACCGAATTCGAGAGAAGAACAGTACGATCGAGAAGCTCTTTAGCGATGAACAACTCGTAGGTCAGTGGGATGCGGTTCAGCTCCGCCAGGTTTTTGTCAACATTATCGCTAATGCTGTCGATGCCAGTCCTCCCGACAGTTCAATTCGCATAACGACAGACGAAGTGCGTCTCGACGGGAAGGGGAATGGACAAACGCCGCGCAGCTATGCACGGATAACCATCGCGGATCGAGGGAAGGGAATGGACAAAGCCACACGCGATCGCATGTTTGAGCCGTTCTTTTCGACAAAGAAGCGTGGCACTGGTTTAGGTCTCGCTATCGTAAAACAGATTGTGGAGCAACACGGGGGAAGGATTAGCGTCGCGAGCGAGCAGGGAAAAGGATCAAGGTTTACGATTGACTTGCCCCTTTAGTTGACATGAAGCTTTGAAAGGACCGTCGCGCCGCTTCAATTGTTTTATCAATGACCTCGTCAGTATGTGCGTAGCTCACAAACGCGGCCTCAAATTGTGATGGCGCCAGGTAAATGCCCTCGTTCAGCATCGCATGAAAAAACTCGCCGTATTGCTGGCGGCTTGATTTGTCTGCGGTTTGCCAATTCGTGACCCGCTCGTCAGTAAAGAATGTGGTCCACATTGAACCGACCCGGTTCGTTACCGTCTTTAATCCGGCATCTCGCGCTGCGTCTGACAAGCCGCTACAAAGACGCGATGTGGCGTTGTCGAGCCGCTCATAAACTGAACGATCCCGCAGACGTTTGAGTGTTGCCAAACCTGCTGCCATTGATAGCGGATTTCCGGAGAGAGTTCCCGCCTGGTAAATTGGACCAGCAGGAGCGACATTTTGCATTAGCACACGGCTGCCTCCAAAGGCGCCCACTGGCAGCCCGCCGCCTATGATCTTGCCGAGTGTAGTAAGGTCGGGAGTAATGCTGTAGAGCTCCTGTGCGCCTCCTCTCGAAACACGAAATCCTGTCATGACCTCATCGAAAATCAGAATCGTCCCCTTTTCTTTCGTTACCTCGCGGGCAGTCTGCAAAAAACCTTCTGCAGGAGGGACGCACCCCATGTTACCTGCGACCGGCTCAATAATAAGTGCCGCTATGTCGCTATGATCAGAAAACAGCTGCCGCAGAGACGCCGCATCGTTGTAGGGCAAAGTGATCGTATGTGAAGCCAGATCAGCAGGAACGCCAGGACTGTCCGGCAAACCCAAGGTGGCAACTCCTGACCCTGCTTTAACGAGCAAACTATCACTGTGGCCGTGATAGCTTCCTTCAAACTTCACCAACTTATTGCGCCCTGTTACACCGCGAGCAAGCCGGATCGCAGACATCGTTGCTTCAGTGCCGCTACTTACCATTCGTACCATCTCAATCGAAGGTACAGCGTCGATTATTTCCTCAGCGAGTTTGATTTCGAGTTCATTCGGTGCGCCAAAGCTGGCGCCACGCGACGCGGCGTCCTGGATAGCGTTCACGATCTCTTTATCAGCGTGTCCCAGAATCATGGGACCCCACGACCCCACATAGTCGATGTAAACGTTTCCATCGGCATCGGTAATAGTTGGACCGCTGGCACTCTTGATAAACCGTGGTGTTCCGCCTACCCCACGAAATGCGCGCACCGGTGAATTAACGCCGCCCGGCATTAGCTTCGTAGCAAAGGCAAATAACCTTTCTGACTCGGTCGTTTTCATGATGTTAAGAGAATAGCACTGCGTTAGTTCGAGCGAGACAGATTTTACTTGAATCGAGGAACAGACTCTTTCGGTTCGACCGTAATCGACCGAAAGCTCGACATCCTCACAATTCCGGGCGCGGCGCCTTTCGGCTTAGCGAGAAACTTTCTATCTGTGTAATGCACCACGACCTTGGCCTCTTCGCTGGCCTGGCTGAATCGACCGGCGAGTTGCGCCGCTTCAATTAACGTACGCTGCGGTATTTCCTTTCGCGAGGGGTTTCGCACGATTACATGTGACCCTGGGTAATCGCCGGCATGCAGCCATAGATCGTGAGGACGGGCCAATCGGAACGTTAAATTGTCATTGTCGCGAGCTCCTCTGCCAACCAGAATCTCATAACCATCGGTAGAGACATAACGTCTGACGCCCGATATCGCCTTGGGGCGATTAGGCGTAACGCGGAGGGGTTGTGGTGTTGCGGGACCAATGAATTTTTCCAGGTTCATTTTGTCGCGCTCTTTAATAAGTCGCTCAAATTCCTCTTCGAGAGTTTCAAGCTCAACGATCGCCTGTTCGGTAGCTGATAGTCTTTCTCTGAGTTCCTCTCTGGCCCTCTTCGCCTTCGTATACTGGCGAAATTGTCGCGCTGCTAGTTCTTGCACTGATACATTTTCATCAGTAACCAACTCAAGGCTCGGAGTATTGTCGGAATAGTAATCTATCAACTTGAGCTTCTTTCCTTCGCGTGTTGCGGAAGTGATATTTGCTAACAAGAGATCGCCGAGTCGTTTGAGTTGTTCCGGGTCGCCATGTCGTTCGAGATCAGTTTCAAAATTTGCTTTGAGTTTGCGTTTGTGCGAGAGATTCTTACGTAACCTGTTGCGGGCATCATTGACACGCCTGTCAAACCTCTTCTCAGCCTCAAGCTGCGAATAGTAGAGATCGATTGCCGCTGAGATGGATTCGTTTTCTGGCAGAATCAGGTGCGACCGTGCTTCTCGTTCCTGAACTGGGGGCGTTCTGTAGTATTCGCCCAACATCTGACCCGCCCCTCGGGGGGCTCGTAAGGCATCGGT
>JBHEMC010000127.1:0-9761 GCA_046262775.1 Pyrinomonadaceae bacterium
GTACAAAGTGCGCAACCTTTCTGGATTCGGTTTCGAAAAGAGTAAAGGCAGGGGTGATCGATTGCGGTAAAGCGTAATACGCGACAGAATTACAAGATCAACTAAGATTTAATCGTTTGATGCTTAACGCTTTTCCTGTAAATTCTGTTCCTCCTGTCAAATTCCTTTTCCACACGGAGGATACAGTGGACATCAACAACCTCATGCATACGTTCATCGGCTGCGCGTTACAAAGTACAATTTTGGAATTCGGTTTCGAAAAGAATAAAGGCAGGGGTGATCGATTGCGATAAAGCGTAATACGCGACAGAATTACAAGATCAACTAAGATTTAATCGTTTGATGCTTAACGCTTTTCCTGTAAATTCTGTTCATCCTGTCAAATTCCTTTCCCTCACGGAGGATACATGGACATCAACGACCTCACGCATACGATCATCGGCCGCGCGTACAAAGTACACAACGTTCTTGGATTCGGTTTTCTTGAAGCCGTTTACGAGAATGCGCTACGCATAGAGCTGGACAAGGTTGGGATCACTGCTCTTCAACAACAAGAATTGAAGGTCTGTTATGAAGGACACATAGTTGGCGATTACAAGCCCGACCTGTGGATTCCCGGCAAACTCATTATCGAAGTTAAGTCGGTTCAAAACCTGTTGAAAGAGCACGAGGTACAACTTGTCCACTATCTTGCAGCCACAAACACCGATAACGGTCTGCTGCTGAACTTCGGGCCGTCCGTGATCGTGAAACGTAAGTTTCGCGAGTACAAGAAAAAAGAATCGTTACTGGACGCGATAATTTGATCTATCGCATTGCCAGCAACACATCGGTCAACCTGTTCACGACATCGAGAAGGCTTCGTCCGGCGCGATCAAACTGGTTCGCGGCCGCCATCTGTTCTGCGGCTGCCGCACCGGCAGCCACCCCGGCCAATTTTATGTAGTAAGGCTGGAGTTCGGGCGTCGCACGAAAGTCTATTTCTAATTTGTCGAGACCCTCACGCACGTTGCGAATGCTGTTTCTGACAGTTGTCTTGTTCTGTTCGGCTTGTTGAATGACAGCAGGAGAGGCCTGATTTCGTTTCGCAGCATCGTCTACAGCCTCGATTCCCTTTGCAACTCCGCCCAGCAGATAAATGAATTTCGTCAAAACCTTAATTTGATCCGCAACCCTTGACGCACCTGAAGTGCGAACTCCAGCGGAACGTGTTGCGGCCGTGTTTGTTGATCGCGTCGATGCCCGACGTCGAGTTTGAGCGGCGACGTTGAGCGGAAAAATAAACCCTAGGGCCACAAAGGCCAGCAAAGTTCGTTTCAATGGTCCTTCTCCTACATCCTTCATGATTTGTTTCCCTGAACGTAAGCCCCGACCGCATGTTCAGTCAAGTTAACTCCAAAAAAAATGGAAACCAACCAGAGACCGGCAAGTAATTATGATTAAACGGCTGTCTCGCTAGTGATAGACGTGTCGTGTTGGTTAAAATGAAACTGCACATCACAAAGGCCCTGATGAAGAAGCGAAAACTCGTAGTGCAGAACCTCGGTCGCGTCGACTATGGCTCTGCTTTGTCGATTCAAAAGAAGATTGAACTCGCCGTGCAGGCTGGATCCCAACCTGATACTCTGCTTCTCCTTGAACATCCTCATACATTAACAATCGGTCGCCGCGGCGATAGTGCCTCCGTTCTATGCGACAGCGAATCTCTAAAGAAACTCGGCGTTTCGGTTTTTGAGACTAACCGGGGTGGTAAGGTGACCTATCATGGATTGGGTCAGCTGGTTGGCTATCCTATTATCAACCTCACTCCGGATCGAGAAGATGTACACCGTTATGTCCGCGACATCGAGGAATCTCTGATTCGTACGTTAGCAGATTTTAATATCGAAGGTTTCCGCATCGAAGGTTTGACTGGCGTGCACACCTCTCAGGGAAAAGTAGCTGCGATAGGTGTTCATATTGCGCGGTGGATAACAACACACGGGTTTGCGCTGAACGTGAATACAGATGTGAGTTACTTCAACTTGATCATTGCGTGTGATGGTGAACCTGTTACTTCGATGCACCATCTGCTCGGGCGGGAGATAAATATAAATGAAGTGGGTAGTCGATTGATTTCCCGATTCGCCGAGGTGTTCCAGATGACGGTGGAACAGAAAGACTCCCTTGTTGTGGCAACTTAGAACAAACATCAATCGGTAATTATGCTTAATCGCGACTTGATACAGGCGGCCGCTGAACGAATTGCGGGTCGTGTCCATCGCACGCCGGTGCTAACCTCTCGCCTTTTTAATGAAGCCTCAGGCAAGGAGGTGTTTTTTAAGTGCGAGAACTTGCAGCGAGCTGGAGCTTTCAAGATTCGCGGCGCCACTAATAAGATTCGGTCCCTCACGAGAGACGAAAAGAAACGAGGAATCGTAGCTTTTTCCTCTGGCAATCATGCGCAAGCAGTCGCATTGGCCGGTCGAGAAGCTGGAGTTCGCGTCGTCGTGGCGATGCCGGATGATGCGCCTAAGTCGAAAGTGGCGGCGACACGTGCGTATGGTGCCGAGATAATCTTTTACGATCGCCAGAAAGAGGATCGTGAAGCATTCGCGCTTGAGCTCGCGGAGCGTCAACAACTGGTGATGGTGCCTCCCTACGACGATTATTTGATCTTGGCAGGTCAGGCCACTTGCGGCCTGGAATTTCTGGAGGAGTGTCCGGACCTGGATTGTTTACTTGCACCTTGTAGCGGTGGCGGATTATTTGCGGGCGTTGCATCTGCTGCGCGAACACTGAATTCAACCATACGCTGTTTTCCTGTCGAGCCGTCAACGGCCGACGACACGCGGCAATCGTTCCGCAATGGAGAACGCGTATTTATTCCACCTCCGAAAACCATAGCTGATGGTTTGCGAGTTCAGTCGCCAGGGCAACTTACGTTTCCGATAATTCAACAAGTCGCTGAAGACGTATTGACAGTTTCCGACGATGAAATAATTGCCACTCTACTATTCATGTTGTTTCGCATGAAGCTCCTGATCGAGCCATCTGGTGTTGCGGCAGCTGCTGCTGTAATGTTTCGTAAGGTACCCGCCGACGTGAAGCGGGTTGGTGTGGTGCTGTCAGGAGGGAATATCGATCCGGAAGCGCTGGCGGAGTTGATCGCGAAACAGAAGCAAGAGTAGACGAAAGGCAAACCGGCGTCTTAGGGTTTTGCTTAAAACAATTCAAACCAATTCCACGGGTTCAGCAGTTCACCTACAGCGTGGCCCATGGCGTCAAAAACACTCCTTGAGACCGGGTCACAACTTCCTCTTTTAGTTTTGGAACTGCAAAGCGCGTTTGATCAATCAGGTTGGCGTAGTTCGCGCTCTTTTAGCACAACTTTAGTTCGTCGGCGGGTAGAGTCGCTCAAAATCCGGGTTGCCGTGAAGCAGAGCGAGGTCTGGATCCTGGCGAGTCCACGTGGGATCCCGAAAACCTGACTCCCACGCTTTCTTGATTGCGATAAGTGCGTCCGTTGGGTTGTTCATCGCGCAAAAAACGCACGCGGTGTTGTAGAGAATCATGGTGTCGTCCGGCCGAAGCAACAACGCCATGTCGGCCTCGCGCTTCGCTTCATCATGTCGACCCTGCGCCGCGTAATCACCTGAGAGCAGCACGCGCGCTCGCGCATCCTCGGGTACTTTTTTCAAGTGCGCTTCATAAATTGCAATCTCTCGATGCATGTAGTTTTTCAGCGCTTCGGTTTTGCCAAGTGCGCCGAGTGCATTATGAATGGGAACCGTGGTGTTGTAGTTTTCACCCGAGTGCGCCAGTGCCTCATCGATGATGTCGACAATTTCCTGATACCTTCCCGCTGCGAATAATGCGCGTCCGAGCAGATAATAGCCGCCGTCGAGATCCGGATTACGGCCGAGCGCGGTCCGAATCTTATCGATCGCTTCCGGATAACGACCGTCGGCAAATAGTACCCATGCTTCGGCGCACTGGATTTCCGGCGCCTCATGACCCTTGGCGCTCGCTTTCTGGGTTGCGGCGCCAGCGCGATCGATCCATTCCAGCTGACGCTCGAAGTGGTAATAATATTCGGCGCAGACTTTTCCGACACCTGCATGAGCCAGTGCAAAATCAGGGTCGAGTGCGACGGCGTTCTCGTACATCTGTAAAGCAAACTGCAGGTCCTGCCGTCCGACCCGACGCGCATAATTTCTACCCCGGAGATACAAATCGTACGCCTGCAAATTCTCGGTCGGTTTTGCTGACAGCGCTTTCTGCTCCTGCGGTGAAAGCGTGATGCGTAGGGCGGCAGCAATTTTTTCGGCGATTTCGTCCTGCACTTCGAACACGTCTTTCATCTCTCGGTCGTACCGTTCAGACCAGAGCGGAAAATCAGTTGCGGCGTCTACAAGCTGAGCATTAATTCGCAGGCGCGCACCAGCCCTGCGCAAACTGCCAACCAGAACGTACGAGGCGCCGATTTCTTTGCCTACCTGCCCTGCCGTCACTGACTTGTCGCGATACGCCAGGACCATCGCTCGCGAAAATGTTTTGAGACCCTTAATTTTGGACAGCTCGGTAGTAATGTCCTCCGTTATGCCATCGCGCAAGTACTCGTCTTCCTTGATGCCACTCAGGTTTTCAAAATAAAGCACAGCTATCGAATGTTCGTGAGTGGGCGCAGTGCGACCCCTGATCGCACTTGTTTCATTTGCGTGTCGTCCCGAGTCGAGATCGCGTTTCAAGCGCTTAAGTGCAGTCTTTAGATCAGTGGCGCTCTGATACCTAAGATCGCGGTCCTTTTCCAACGCCTGCCCGATGATCCTGCTCAGTTCCGGTGGCAGAGTGGGGTTGACCTGATTTACCAGAACAGGATCTCGATTGAGAATGGAGTCAAACATCACCGCCGATGTCTCGCCGCGAAACGGGAGAACGCCCGTGGCCATTTGATATAAGAGAGTACCGAAAGAAAAAAGATCCGTGCGCGCGTCCGTTATTTCGCCACGAGCCTGTTCCGGCGACATATAAGCGACTGTGCCGAGTGTTGCACCTGCTGATGTCAGATCGTCTTTACGCACTGTGGCCAACATCGATGAGCCATCGGCTCCGTGTCGATTGTCCATCTTGGCCAAACCGAAATCCAAAATTTTTGCCTGTCCACGCGAGGTCACAAAAATGTTTGCTGGCTTTAGATCCCGATGCACGATGCCTTTCGAGTGTGCCGACTCGAGCGCATCGACAATCTGGACTCCGAATGTCAACACCGACTCCAGATCGAGGGGCCCACGACAAATGCGATCCGCGAGCGATTGACCATCCAACAGTTCCATGACGATGAAATGATCTGACTCGAATTGCTCGATGCCATGAATCGTGCAGATATTTGGATGATTCAGTGACGATGCGGCGCGCGCCTCTCGTTGGAACCGCTGCAGCAGCCCGTCGTCTTTTGCCATTGCGGGCGTAAGGAACTTCAAGGCTACGTGGCGGCCAAGGTTTGTATCTTCAGCCTCATACACGATCCCCATCCCACCTTCGCCGAGCTGTGATGTGATGTGATAGTGCGAGATGGTCTTACCAAGCATGCTGGGTGCCTCCGGGGCTGGTAAAGATTAGTGCCGAGTGAGTGCGAATAGTATAGCTGCGGAAGACAGAGAGCAACTCCGTGCGAAAATTCAAATTTTCGTTCTTCTAACAAGCTCCATAGTCAAAGCTGACGCAAAGACGGAGATGTTGGCCTGAGTTGCCTCGTGCCTTTCCGAACAGCTTTGAGGCAAACCCATGTGACGGTTAACATTGCTGTAATCGATCGCCGAATGTTCTGGGAGCACGATAATGAAACTAGCGGTCTCGTTATTATTGATTGTTACAGGCGTCATTGCGTTTCGGGTATTAAATTTTCATCGGTCCTACTCAGCGGTGAACGACACGGTTTCCATGATTCCGAGTCACAAGGGTGGTCCAGTACTGATCGAACTTTTTACGTCGGAAGGTTGTTCCAGTTGTCCTCCGGCTGACGATCTTCTTGCCAAATTAAATCAACAAACTGTAGCTGGTGTAGAGGTCATCGCGTTGGCTGAACATGTGGACTATTGGAATGATTTGGGTTGGCCCGATCCGTACTCCTCCCGGGACTTCAGTAATCGGCAGCGTGGATATGCCAGTGCGTTCAATCTGAATAGTGTCTACACCCCGCAGATGGTTGTAGACGGTCACGACCAATTCGTTGGCGGAAACGCGAGCATCGCGAGTGAGGCAATCGCCCATGCTGCCACTGAGTCCAAGGCCACGATAGAATTGCGAGCTGCCGAAACTAATAAACCTCGGGAGTTTCGATTGTCAGTGAGTATTGCCGACGTACCTCACATCGGGGAGGATGAAGCGGGCGAAGTGTTGATGGCGATTACTGAAAACAACCTGACTTCGAAAATTGATCGTGGCGAAAATGGCGGTCGCACTCTGAAACATACAGCAGTTGTTAGGCAGTTCATTTCCGTGGGCGATCTCCACAGCGGAGAAAAGACTTTCGTATCTCAACCACTGATAACAGTGAATAGCCACTGGCAAAAGCCAAATCTTCGTGTAGTCGTTTTCCTGCAGGAACGTCGCAGCCGGCGAGTTCTCGGTGCCGCGGTTTTGAAGATTGTGTCCCGCTGAACTGACACGCGGAATTACTGATTGGTTACTTAACAAACAGGACCGGAGCTCGCATCAATGTTTGCAGTGGCGCCATCGTGTCCATCGGGGCCAGCCTCAACTTTCACTGTAGACGTCGCAAGCTGATGAAGCACCGAGGCGAGCGCTTGCAGGTTTACTGGTTTAGTCAGATGGGAATAGAAACCAGCCAGGCGCGCTCGTTCGACATCGTCGCTACGACCGAAGCCGGTAATGGCCACGACAGGAATGTTCTCCCGTCCAGCAATATGTCGTAATCTGTGTAGAAATTCGAACCCATCCATCTCCGGCATCGAGATATCGGAAAGAATGATGTCGAATTTCTTTTCCATCGCAAGTTGTAAAGCCTCAGCGCCATTCGAGGCCGTCGTTACGTTTGCGGCGCCAGTCTTCAGCAGTTGATTTAGCATCGCAATCGTATCTTCAGAATCGTCGACGATCAAAACCTCAGTGTGTGCCAGTGCGTTCAGCTCGAGCAGTGG
Source organism: Pyrinomonadaceae bacterium (assembly GCA_046262775.1). Lineage (GTDB taxonomy): Bacteria > Acidobacteriota > Blastocatellia > Pyrinomonadales > Pyrinomonadaceae > PSRF01. The sequence goes on from JBHEMC010000127.1 coordinate 7,143, forward strand.
GGCGACATTCAGATCAACAACCCCCTGCGTGTCGTGCGTTAGAGGTAACTTCACAATGAAGCGAGATCCCTGATTTATCCCTTCTGATTCAGCTGTGATTGTTCCGCCATGGAGTTGCACCAGTTGCTGGACAAGGGCGAGACCAATACCGAGTCCACCATGCCTGCGAACGTTGCTTCCGTCAGCCTGGCGAAACATTTCAAAGACGTGTGGGAGGAAACTTCGATCGATCCCTTGTCCGGTATCTTGCACAACCAGAGCGGCAGTTTCTCCTTCGCGGTTCAAACCGATGTGGATAGTTCCGCAGGCGGGTGTGAACTTCACCGCATTGTTAAGCAAATTCCAGGCAATTTGTTGTAACCGCAAACGGTCGCCATCTACGAGGAGAAGTTGATCGTTAATGTTCGAGCGAATATCAATCGCCTTCACTGAAGCATCAGCGCGCACAGTCTCAACCGCGTTATCAATGACGACTGCGAGCGAAACTGTTTCGTGATTCAGTGAGATCTTGCCTCTCTGTAAGCGCGACAAATCGAGCAAATCATTAATCAACTGCGACTGCGATTGAGCGTTTCTTTTCAATGCCTCACCCATTTGGCGCAAACGCACCGACTGCTCAACGTCGGGCATTCTCAACAAGAGTTCCGAATATCCGAGAATGACATTCAAAGGATTGCGGAGTTCGTGTGAAAGCGTCGCGAGAAATTCGTCCTTCAATTGGTTCGCCTTTTCCGCAGCATCACGCGCTGCCTGTTCGCTCTTTAGCAATTGTTCGCGCTCGTCCTCGGCCCTGAGCTTTTCAATCGCAGTCCACGTCCGCTCGGCGACTGTTTTCAGTAGCGATACTTCATCCTTCCTCCACTGACGCGGTCGATCATCGCTGGCCCATAACGAAGCCGTCCAACACCCGTCACGCATTAACGGAACAGCAATATACGCACGTTCGCCAGTGGCCTCATAGCTTCTCTTATAGTCCGGTGCGGTTCGCGAATCAGTTTGTGAATCGTAGTTAACAACAGTGATTCCGTTTTCCATTTCAGCTGAAGTCACACTGCTGTATTCGGAAATCCGATGAATGCCCGCTACAGACGGGAGACCATCACAGTAATCGCGGTGCACGATTTCAAGATCGCTCTCAACATCAGTTTCATTAAACAGGCAGCGCCGAACATTCAAATGTGCCCCAACTGTTTGCGCGACCGCATACGACAACTCATAAGGATCCTGTAGCGTCCGTATTAGTTCGCTCACGCGCACCAGCACATCAAGTCGATTCTGAGCCACGCATCGTTCTCTATCCGTGCGGTTAAGTGAAACGGCAGTCCACCAGATTAGCGAGACGAGTATTAAAAGTATCGACAGCACAAATGCCGCAGTTGCGAATCCCGGTCCAAACCAAGCTTCGTTACGTGCGATCGTTCTCAACCACCCCAACAGCACCACGATTAGTAAGGCAGGCCACATGCGCCGCGCGACCACGTTGCCCGGTGCATTTCCGAGCAGCGTGGCAACGAGTCCGCGTTCAGGACGCGCCAGTAGGATTGATGCACTCACGCAAAGGAATGCCACTACTGTGTGAATAGCAATCGTGAAATAGAGGGCGACGGGCTCAAGTTTTTCAATGCCGTAAAAGTAATAAAGAAAAACAAGGACTGTGATGGAAACAACCATTAGCACGGATATGTCCGACAGTCGAAACCAGCGTCTGGAGCGGCCATCGAGAAACAATAGCGCAGCACCGAGGAAGAAAAAATTCAGGGACGCTGCAACGCCCATGCGGCCCGGAAACGATTGACCCGCCTCAATAATAGTCTCCTGAAATAACAATTGATCAAGCCTCAGATTCCAGCCAAAGAGATGCTCGCTAAGTGTGAGTAATCCAATTGTCAGCACCACCACTGCGCAAATCTGGGCGACGCCACGCTTCGTGCTCTTTAATGGACGATCGAGAAGTAAGAGTGCAGAGGCGGAGGTGAGCATCAAGCAGATGGAGGTGTTGGCCTTCATCGTTACTAATGAGGGGTGAATTCGTTTCAAAGTGTCGACATCGAATACCCAACCCATCAGGGCAGCGGCACCGATCGAAAATCCGACGAGCGAAAGCGTGATCGACGTGGTTCTACAACGAGCAAGTTGTCGCTGCCAATACGGTGAAAGAGTTTCGAGCATGTCGGGAAGGATTATTTTAGAGAAGGTTTTCGAAATAATTGAGCAATCATCTATGTGCAGGTTAGTGTCAACAAATGGCTTTGTTTATTGAGACTGCGGCGCGTGAAGTCTATACTCGCGCTAACAACCAGACAAGTCGATACCCGGAAAAAACATCCACTGCAATTGGGGCTGCGGCATAACTTGAATTGAATTTATTTATATAGCTTTTTTGAAGAGCAATCACCGCGGCCATGTTCCAACGATTGCTTAACTCTTCACGACCCACATCATAGCTTCGCGTGCGATGTCCGGCGGGATTTCATGATCGCCATCGAACTCGCGAAATGTAACGTCATAGCCGCGCGATTGTAACTCCACCGCCACTCGCCGACCGCAGCTGTCGATCGGAAGAATATGATCTCGTGTGCCATGCGATATGAAGAATCGTGGCTTTCCGTTCTCCAAAGC
>JBHEMC010000127.1:9771-10015 GCA_046262775.1 Pyrinomonadaceae bacterium
TGATAACGAACCCCGGTGAGAACGCAACCACACTATTGAAGAAATCGCCGTTAATTAAACCAAGCGAGATTGCATAGGTCGCACCATCGGAGAATCCACCGATTGCTACGCGTGCGGCGTCGATTGGTGCAATTTCGAATACCCGCTCCAGAGCTCGATTCAGGAAGTCGACGTCTGGCCCAAAGTCGCCGCCAATGGCGTCCCACGTCGTTTCGCGAGAATTTGGAGCCAGCACAGCAACTCC
>JBHEMC010000128.1:0-9771 GCA_046262775.1 Pyrinomonadaceae bacterium
GTATTCAGCCTGGGTTCGCATCCCCACAATTCCGCCGCTCGCGGATTGTAAAATGTGATACGGCCTTCGGCATCGCACGCGTAAACCGCGGCCGGCATGACCGTCAGGAGCGATTGCATGCGAGCCTCGCATCGTGTGATTCTCGGGGATGCGCGTTTGAAGCTGCGCGAAGCACCTCAAGAATACTATGGAATACTGGTAATGGACGCTTTCAGTTCTGACTCCGTGCCGGCACATTTGTTAACGACGGAGGCGTTGACCCTTTATCTGCAGAAATTAGAACCAGACGGTATGCTGGCTTTCCACATCAGCAACCGTTATCTCAATCTTGAGCCGTTGCTAGCAGGCTTGTCTCACCGCGCTGGTCTGTCAGCATTCATCCGCAGGGACAATGAACGGAACGTGCCTGCGAAATACCCATCGTCATGGGTGGTGATGGCTCGGAAGGATGCTTCTTTGGGGACAATTCCGAACGATTCTCGATGGACTAGGTTGCAGGGAGACAGAGTTTGGACCGACGACTTTTCCAATATTCTCACGCTAATCAATTAGTATTAGATAATACCTTACACTCCTAGTGTTTGTTTCCTTTTCGAACTGCGTAGATTATGCGGTGGCATATTGTCACATCCTATCCCATCACTTTGTCAATATCCTGACCATTCTTCGCTCCCAAGCCCCTCAAAATCTTTGAGATTTCTGTAGCCCTGCCTCATCAAAGCGCTGAAACTCGGGACCGCTATCGCTCAAAGAAGGCGTCCAGGTCATGAAAGCAACTGCCACGTTCCTCACGTTTAGTAATACGTCAAAAGGGCCTCGTCTGCATTCCGCGCTGCATCCATTCCATGCTCATTCGCATTCACTTCTATAATCATTCGCATACTCTTCTATACGTTCGCATCCACTTCTAAAACTCACATTCGTGAATGTAATTTTTGGGTACCCACCCGAGTGACCATTCTTACCCATATCCCTTGTGAAGAAGCCACTCTTCCGAATCATCTCGACCTTCGTGCTCTTGTGTTCTGGCCTGATCACGTTGTCGTCAACAATCGCGGCTGATGCCCAGACTTGTTGCTCACCAACGGACGACAATGTGTTTTGAGCGCCGACGGCGCGGCAATGTGAAGGCCAGGGGCAAGTGCTGAGCGATGCGAAGCACGTCGCCCCTGATATAGACCGGTCCTTATCGATAAGCAGCTAATTCATAGACACTGATTGACGTTAGAATGCGGCCCAACTACCCTCCATCCGAAAGGACTATCCACAAATGCGATCGCCATACTTGCTTCCTTTGCTTCTTCTTCTCTGTTTGACCGGAACGATCGTCGCGCAAAAGCGCAACATAACTGACAAGGATCTATTCAATTTCGTGTGGATTGGTGATCCACAGGTCGCACCTGATGGTTCCCTGATCGCTTTCGTACGCGTAACGGTGAACGAGAAGAAGGATGGATACAACACGGCGATTTGGTCAGTGGCTCCAGCGAATGGCGAAACGCGGCAATTAACCAGCGGCACGCACGATTCTTCTCCACGATGGTCGCCGGACGGCAAGTTTCTCGTCTTCGTCCGCGTCCCAGAAAAAGATGGTCCGCCTGACCAGCCGCAATTGTTCATGTTGCCAATGTCAGGCGGTGAGGCATTTCAATTTACTTCCTTACCTCGTGGTTCGGGCAATCCCCAATGGTCTCCTAACGGAAAGACAATCGCCTTTCTCAACGGATCGAATCCGGAAGACCTCGCGAAGATGGCACCGAAGAGCACAGCGTCACCCACTCCGAGTCCAAGCCCCTCTGAGCAACACCAAAGCGATGTACGCGTGATTACACGAGCTGTTTACCGCGCGAATGGCGCGGGCTATCTCGATACAAAACACCCAACGCATATTTGGGTCATTCCTTCTCCCCAACGAGGCGATGAGAAGGTGACACCAAGACAGTTAACCAACGGACGTTACAACGACGGCAACGTTACTTGGAGCAAAGATAGTTCAACCGTTTACTTCACATCCGACCATAGAGACGAACCCTATTACGAACTCGGTAAGACGGATCTTTACTCGGTTTCCGCTAACGGCGGTGAACCTTCACTGCTAACTTCGTTTGATATGGGCGCTGGAGGCTTTGCCCTCAGTCCAAATGGCAAGCAACTCGCCTTTATTGGATCGGTCGATAAACCCGTCCAGTCGTACACCGAACCCGATCTCTGGGTATTAAATTTAGCAGCGAACGCACAGCCGCGAAATCTGACACGTGATTTCGATTACGATGTTGGTTCGGGTGTAGGTGGCGACAACACTGCGCCAAGAGGTGGAGGCGGTAACCCGCCGGTATGGACTAATGACGGACGGACCATCATTACCGTCTGCGGACAAACGGGTAAGGCCAACCTTTGTTCTTTCGATGCCGCATCAGGTCAGGAATCGGACGTTACAGTGGGAAATCGGGCAGTTCTCAACTTTCGTGCCTTGCCGGACGCGACAAAGTTTGTACTTCTGATTTCCACCCCTACTCAAATCGGCGATCTATTTTGGCTCGAAGGAAACGGCAATCCTAAACAGCTTACCCATGTAAACGACGATCTCTTTTCGAAATTGAATGTCACTGAGCCGGAAGAGTTCTGGTACACCAGCTTTGATGGAAAGAAGGTTCAGGCCTGGATACAGAAGCCGCCCGACTTCGATCCACATAAAAAGTATCCGCTTATTTTGAACATTCACGGTGGACCACACACGGCCTACGGTTTCATCTTTGATCACGAGTTTCAATGGATGGCTGCTAAAGGTTACGTTGTGCTCTATCCAAATCCCCGTGGCAGTACGACCTATGGCCAGGAGTTTGGCAATGTCATTCAGTATCACTACCCTGGTGATGACTATAAAGATTTAATGGCGGGTGTCGACGAGTTGGTGCGACGTGGCTATGTTGATGAAAAGAAGCTCGGGGTGACAGGCGGTAGCGGGGGCGGCTTACTGACCAACTGGACCATCGGTCACACCACAAGGTTCGCTGCCGCCGTGTCTCAACGGGACATTGCCAGTTGGTCTGACTGGTGGTACTCAGCTGATTTCACACTCTTCCAACCGTCGTGGTTTAAAGCCGCACCCTTCGAAGATCCGGAAGATTTCAAAGCGAGATCGCCAATTACCTACATCGACCAGGTAAAAACACCTTTGATGCTGATATTAGGTGAAGTTGACTACCGCACGCCACCCGGTGCCGGCGGCGAGGAGATGTTTCGCGCCTTGAAGTATAGAAAAATCCCTACAGTGATGGTTCGCTTTCCTAATGAATCGCATGAGTTGTCGCGCTCAGGTCAACCATGGCATCGCATAGAGCGCCTGGAACATATCGTCGGGTGGTTTGATAAATGGTTAATCGGGATGGCCAAGCCGGAGTACGAGCAGGTCCATTGAAAATTCTGAGTAATAAATTTTCGACCGTTAGCCTGGAGTTGAGACACATTTAATCCGAATTCGGAGATCGCATGAAGCATTTTATTTGGACACTACTGGTTGCCACTGTCCTCATTTGTTTAGTTCAAACGGGCAGCAACCACACTGCCGCACGCTCCACTGGACAACAGCCACAACACACTGAAATCAGAATCGATCCGAAAGAGTTCGATCAGTACGTAGGTCAATATGCGTTCGTAGATGACCCTGATTTTGTACTTTCATTCTGGAGAGAAGGCGATAAGTTCTACCTGCAACCCAGCGGTCAAGGACGGATAGAGGTCTTCCCCGAATCGCCATCAAAGTTTTTCCTTAAAATTGTTGACGCACAGGCGACGTTTGTCGTCGACGATCAGCAGACCGTTACCGGGTTAATTTGGCGGCAGAACGGCTCTGAAAATCGCGCGCGAAAGATCAGTGATAAGCCCGCAATAGAAACTCCCGTAACCTTCGAACGGCGCGAAGAAATGATTCGGATGCGCGACGGCATCCACCTGCACACTCTTGTTTTTACGCCGAGAGGTCAAACTCAAACACTTCCCATTGTCATGAGTCGCACGCCGTACGGGATTGGCGAGTCGACTTCCGACACTATCAATCGACGTTACCGCGAGTTGGTTAAAGACGGCTATATATTTGTAGTGCAAGACATTCGTGGTCGCTACGCGTCTGAAGGCGTGTTTATGATGAATCGACCGCCACGTGAACAGACGGGGCCAACTGCGATCGACGAGAGTACGGATACATATGACACTATTGACTGGTTGATCAAAAACGTACCGAAGAACAATGGCCGGGTAGGAATTCTCGGTGTCTCCTACGATGGCTGGCTTTCCGCCGTCGCCACTATCGACGCACATCCCGCGCTTAAAGTGTCGTCCCCTCAAGCACCAATGACTGACACTTACCTGGGCGACGACTTCTTTCACAATGGCGCGTTTCGACAAAGCTATGGCTATGAATATGTGAAGTCGATGGAGTCGTCGAAAGAAGGCGTAGACGTCGCGTTTGAGAAGGACGCTTACGATTGGTATCTCGAGAAGGGATCGCTGTCCCGCATAACTGACGAGTTGTCCGGTAATCTCCCAACCTGGAACGCTTTCGTTGCTCATCCAAGTTATGACGACTATTGGAAAAAACGCGGTGCCGAAAACTATCTGAAACCAACTTCCGTCGCAACACTCGTTGTTGGCGGCTGGTGGGACCAGGAGGACTATTACGGTGCGCTAGCCACGTACGAAGCGCTCGAAAAATTTGATAAGAACAACAAAAACTTCATCGTGCTGGGGCCTTGGAATCACGGTGGCTGGGGTGGCCGCGGGCGCAGCCTGGGCGCAATAAATTTTGGCAGCTCTACCGGCGCGTATTTTCGAGCACACATTCAGGCGCCGTGGTTCGCGTATTATCTGAAGCAAAAAGGTAAGGCCGCAGAGCCGGAAGCTATGACTTTCCAAACAGGCTGCAACCTTTGGAAGTCATATGACAAATGGCCTGCTAAAGAAACGGCATCACGAGACATCTTCCTCTTGCCAGGAAAGAAACTCGACTTCACGAAACCAACTGCAGACGGCGCCTTCGAAACCTACGTCTCAGATCCATCTAACCCGGTTCCCTATCGCAAACGACCTATTGAAGCGACCTACGACCCTAAAGGATCGGAGTGGTACACGTGGCTCGTTCAAGATCAGCGATTTCTTCAGGGTCGAACCGACGTGGTCGCATGGCAAACAGACGTGCTCGACCAGGATCTTACGATCACTGGTGATGTCATCGCGCACCTATTTGCTTCGACGTCTGGAACCGACAGTGATTGGATAGTAAAGCTAATTGATGTTTATCCGGGTCAGGATCCAGGAGACCCAAAGATGTCGGGCTTCCAGTTAATGGTAGTAGACGAAATTTTTCGCGGACGCTATTTACACGGTTTCGAAAAACCCGCACCGATCGAGGCTAACGAAGTTAACGAGTATCCGATTGATCTGCACAGCGCAAATCACTGCTTCAAAAGAGGACATCGCGTGATGGTGCAGGTACAGAGCACCTGGTTTCCACTCTATGATCGGAATCCCCAAAAATACGTTCAGAACATTTTCAAAGCAAATCCTACTGATTATGAGGTCGCAACGCAGCGCGTCTACGAATCCGCACGTTTTCCGTCACGGGTGACACTGCCTCTGGCGACTCGATAAATGCAGCAAAGTTGATCGCGTATGCGCCGTTTCCTGTCGGTGACAACCTTGCAACACCTCAGATGTAGAGTGGGCGTACCCCGACAATTCCAAAAAGCATTAGGAGGGGAGAATCATGGGATTGTTTGACAAGATGTTCGGGAGCGGAGCTGCCCAGGCAGAGCAAAATCAATCTTCGCAGCAGCGTTTCAATGAACTAAAACAGAAATATCAAAGCGTTCTCACCACGGCGGATCAACAACATATCCGATTTCAGAATCTGCACGTTCAGGACAACAAACTGTACATCAATGGTATGGCGCCATCTGAAGATGCCAAAAACAAGTTCTGGGATCAAATCAAACTCGTAAACCCAACCACCGACGACATAACCGCGGATATCACCGTCGATACTAGTAAGGCCATGGGTGCAGCGGCCAGCGGCAATCCTAGCCAAGCTGGGCAAAAATACACGGTAAAGGCGGGTGACAACCTATCGAAAATCAGTAAGCAGTTTTACGGTGACGCAAACGAGTACATGCGTATCTTCTACGCCAATCGCGACAAGTTGCGCGATCCGGATCACATCCAAGTGGGACAAGAACTAAACATTCCCCCCGAAACCACCTGACACTTGGAGAAGTTTATGGAATGCGCCGGCAGAGCGCAGCGTCGATGGCACTTGATTGACTAATCCGAGGTATCGGGCTGATCATGAAATCTGTAAAAGAGCTTAAAAGCGCCGTCGCCGCCGCGCCCTGTCGGCGCACCCTATGTGAACGCAGCGTCTCTAGCGCATTTCAGAACACCTGCGTACGAACCGATTGCACTCCCCCGTCTCGATTAATTCTTAATGCACCTAAATCCCCGCAATTGAGTAGTCGAAGTTTCGGATAACGCAAGGCACGTTGCTTGATCGATAGTCAGAGATCGATTTCTGAGTATCAATAAGCATCAGGCCAACATTGGAGATTTCTACAGGGGGAATTATGGCTACAACACGACAGCAAATACCTACGCAAAGCACAACGCGACGCTCCAAATCATCCTTCGGCGATGAAAACCAGGGCTCCATACGCACCCGGAAAAGTGGAAATGGAAACGGGGCGCACGGCTCTGGGCTAAGCAAAACAACGGGAAACCAACTTGCACGTGGACTCGGGTGGTTCAGCGTTGGATTAGGCTTGGCAGAGCTTTTAGCACCGCGGCAGATCGCCTCGATTGCAGGCGTGTCGAGAAACCGTACGGGCTTGATCCGCATGTACGGCCTTCGCGAACTCGCAAGCGGTATAGCGATCTTCGCTCAAAAGCAGCCTGCTGAGGCAATGTGGTCGAGAGTTGCAGGTGACGCTCTAGACCTCGCAAGCCTCGGAGCATCTCTTACGTCTCCAGATGCGAAGAGCGGACGAGTCGCATTCGCTACAGCTTCAGTCCTCGGCGTGACGGCACTCGATGTCATCTGTGCACGTCAATTAACCAAACCAAACAGCGGAATTCACGCACGAGCCAGCATCATAATCAATCGCGATTCGCAGGAGGTGTACCAGTATTGGCGCAATTTCCAAAATCTGCCACGATTCATGAAACATCTTGAGTCGGTTACTGTTTCAGGCGACAAACATTCTCACTGGGTAGCAAAAGGGCCTGCTGGATCCACGGTGGAATGGGACGCTGAACTGATCGGCGACGTTCCGGGTGAAGTGATCACCTGGAGATCGCTTGAGGGCTCGGATGTCGATAACGCTGGCGCCGTTCGTTTTGAGAAAGCGCCCGGTAATCGAGGCACGATTCTGAAGGTAAACATCGAATACAACCCACCCGCCGGCATACTTGGCTCAACCGTTGCCAAGCTCTTCGGCGAAGAACCGGAGCAGCAGCTCGATGACGACTTGCGGCGATTCAAACAAGTAATCGAAACGGGCGAAGTTGTTGTTTCAGAGGGAAGCAGAGCGGGGACGGGATATCTTGAACAGGAACCAGCGCAACCTGCCGGAGAGTAAGACGGTACCAGTTTTCGAAAGGGGGTAGCTATGAAGGCAAATTGCTGGTATGGAAAGACAGACACGCGCGTAGTAGATGTGCCTGACCCACAGATCATCAATCAGCGTGACGCCATCATCAGAATCAGTTCGACCGCCATTTGCGGTTCAGACCTGCATTTATACAACGGCTTCGTTCCGACTATGGAGAAGGGAGACATTCTCGGGCACGAGTTTATGGGCGAGGTCGTCGAGGTTGGCCGCGAGGTCTCAAATCTAAGTGTTGGTGACCGCGTCGTGGTGCCTTTTCCAATCGCCTGTGGCGCGTGTTTCTTTTGCAAGTCGGAGATGTACAGCCTGTGTGAAAATTCCAACCCCAATGCGTGGATGGCAGAAAAATTATTTGGGCATTCACCTGCCGGGCTCTTTGGTTATTCGCACTTGACTGGTGGGTACTCAGGAGGTCAGGCTGAGTACGCTCGTGTACCCTTTGCGGATGTTGGTCCAATTAAGGTTCCGGATCAATTATCTGATGAACAGGTCCTTTTCCTTTCGGACATCTTCCCAACCGGCTATATGGGAGCCGAAATGTGTGACATAAAACCAGGCGACACCATTGCGGTCTGGGGCTGCGGCCCCGTTGGACAATTCTCGATTCGAAGCGCTTTCCTGTTGGGAGCGGAACGCGTCATCGCAATCGATAGCGTACCGGAGCGCCTTGAAATGGCGTACAAAGGCGGTGCGGAAACGTTGAACTTCACAGATGTTAATGTCTATGAGGCTTTAATGGACATCACCGGTGGACGTGGACCGGATGCGTGCATTGACGACGTGGGTATGGAAGCACACGCACCTCTTCCGGTCCATGTTTACGACAGGGTCAAACAGGCGCTGATGCTCGAGTCAGACAGACCGCAGGCGCTCAGGGAGGCAATCATGTGTTGCCGGAATGGCGGCACGGTTTCAGTCATCGGAGTTTATAGCGGGTTCATTGACAAGTTCCCGATGGGCTCAGTAATGAACCGGTCATTGACTATCAAGACGGGCCAAACGCACGTACAACGATATCTCAAGCCGCTGCTAAAACTCATCGAGAACGGCGACATCGATCCAAGTTTTGTCGTGACGCATACGATGTCGCTCGACGAGGCGCCACAAGCGTATGAGATGTTCAAGCACAAACAAGACAACTGCATAAAAGTTGTTTTGAAACCAGGAAGAAATGGAACCCACAGCGATCGCAGCACCGTACACTGAACGGAAACCTTCATTTCCGCACGTTCGATAACTCGCGAGGCACGGCTGATATTGCGCCGTGCCTTTCGTTTGACTTAGCGTTACAACTCGCAATAGTATCCCGCCGAACTGAACTGAGTTGTTCATCCGTGCACGTTCGGATCTTCGCCACTCTGCTCGTCGAAACAAAATTTCTCAGTGCGGAAATTGCCGGATCGGCAGGAATGAAAATCATTCATACACGGGCTGCGAAATAATCTCAGGCTGCACTATGCGTAAAGTTCCGCCAGCTACAAAAACCTTGATGGGTCGGAGGTAAACAGACGAAATGTCCAAACTCAACAGATCATTCGTCTTCGTGGTCCTAATTGCATTTGTCCCGGTGCTTTTTGCGCAAACCGCACGACACCACCTAACGCTCGATGATCTGACGCGAATTCGTGAAGTGCGCGATCCCGAGATTTCGCCGGACGGTAAATGGGTTGCCTATGTCGTTTCCACAACCAACACCAAAGATGACAAGAGCAATTCGCATATTTGGCTGGTTGGCGTTGATGGAGAAAACGATAGGCAAATAACCTTTAGTCAGGAGAGTGAGAGCTCACCTCGTTGGAGTCCGGACGGGAAGTATTTGTCTTTCACGTCGTCGCGACCCGGTAAGGCACACGGCAACCAGGTTTTGTTAATGGATAGAAATGGCGGTGAAGCAATGCAGTTGACCGAATTAAAAGGCCGGCTGCAAGGATACGAGTGGTCGCCCGATTCCAAACGCCTGGCATTGGTGATTGGCGATCCCGATCCGGAGGCTGACGCCACACCATCACCGCAGGTAAGTGGTACCCCGGCAACACCTCGAGTGCCTAAACCGATCGTAATTGATCGTTACAGGTTCAAGCAGGACGTCCAGGGATATTTGCTTTCCGGACGCCAC
>JBHEMC010000129.1:0-9633 GCA_046262775.1 Pyrinomonadaceae bacterium
GGTGCAGGTGATCGCACCGACCCCCGTCCAGCCGCGCGGCGACATAACGACATTGGTGCCGGTCAACGTCTGGGCGAACGGCGAGTTCGCCGACCGGATCGATCCCGCCACCTACCGCTTCCCGCCGCTGGCCGACTTCTTCGTACCCGCATCGCTCGCATTGCCATACGGGAAACAGTTCCAAGGGATCTCCCGACTGGTACACCGCACGGTCCGACGGAATAATTTTTCCGCCGCAACGCGGGCATGAGCGACCTCGAGTGGTGCGCTTCTCGATGTCGATTTGTAAGAGACTCTCTTCAGCCATCACTCGTTAGATTTCGCTTGCTCCTCAGTTGACGATTGGTGGCGTGCGTGCCGCTTTAACACTACAAATATCGCGCAGAAGATCGAAACCGGCGGCGCCAACAAGACCAAAACGCCAATATTGAAATTCTTGATAAACTTCGCGTTGGAGCTCGACAGCACCGCCTTGCACATTGCGCACTGCCCGAGCGCGGGACTTGTCAAAACCAGCAGCAGAGCGACGGCAAAGGTGATCAAAACAGTTACGCGCAATTTTTCTGACAGCGACATTATGGTTCCTCCTTCGCCGGAGCAACAGGCGGCGCTTCCTTAAACTGGTACCGCAGCCCTGACGATCGGAAGCTATCGGGGAAGAATACAAACAACAGGCAGATACATATTACCAGCATTGGCACAATCGTCAGCACCAGACTAAGACGCTCAAACTTCAAGTGCATGAAATAAGCAACAATCAGCGCCGCCTTAATAATAGACAAACCAAGCAATATGGTGAGCATATAGTGAATGGGCATCGGCCTGTATGCGAGGAAGATCTCGATCAACGTCAGCCCAATCAGCCAACCCCAAATTGAAGTGAATAGCTTGTTACTGCCGGCAAAATGTTGTTCCGTGTGAGCGCTCATTAAAAAGTCCTCCTCAGAACTACCGAGCCAGATGTCCCCCAACGTCGACTGAAAGGATGTAGATCAACGGAAACACAAACATCCAAACAAGATCTACGAAGTGCCAGTAGAGGCCGCTGATCTCAATGTCCTCGTGTTTCAACTTATTGACGCGCGCGGCAACGACCGAGAGATAAATCGCGCCGGTGAACACGTGGAACATGTGCAGACCTGTAATAGTAAAGAACGTGGCGCCAAATAGTGGCGACGGAGGTGTGCCGTCGGCCATGGTAAATGTTTTGACCCAATGCTCCGGCAGGTAAAAAGGCCGCAAGCCTTCTCCAATTAAGTGATTCCATTCAATAAGGTGCAGGACGATGAAAGCGGCGCCGAAAAAAATCGTCGCCAAAATCCACTTCCTCGCACCGCCTTTATCGCCACGACTCGATGCTGAGACCCCAAACACCATGGTCAAGCTCGACGACAGCAAACAGAAAGTCATGACAGAGGAAAAAACGATGCTCGGATAAAATGGAAACGGCGTTGGCCAATTGTTTGACGCCCGCAAATAGCTATAGCCAATCAGCAGAGCCGAAAACGTTAGTGAGTCGGAAACAATGAACAACCACATTCCCAACTTGCGGTGTCCGACACGGTAAGGAAAGGCCCCGCCCTCCCAGTCGGCTGCTATGAAATGTCCTGCACGTGCTTCAGTGCTCACCTGTCACCTCCGAGAGTGCTTGTGATGGTCGATCATTGATCTCGCGCTATTGCCATAAAAACAGAAGCAGGAACAAATAAATCCAAAGGCCATCCATGAAGTGCCAGTAGATCGCGACTGCATCGACGGCGGCGCCTCGTTTTGCCAGCCTCACAGGTGTCAACGTTCTATTCGCTCGCATCAACAAGAAAAGCAGGGCTAATAGGCCACCCATGAAATGGAAGGCATGGGCGGCAGTCAGCAAATAAAAGAACGAGCTGTGTGGGTTGCTGACAAGATAAATTCCTTGTCGCGCCAGTTGCTTCCATGCAAGGAGTTGCGAACCGAGAAATGAAAGAGCCAGTAGGACGGTCAACAACAGCCACCGCGCGTAAAGGTTCAGTGAATTTGTTCTCAGTTTGCGTCGTGCCAGTTCCAACGCTCCACTGCTCGCGAGAATTAAGCCAGTGCTGAAAAGCAAAGCTCGCGGCATCGCAAGCGGCGTCCAGTCGTTTGCTGACGCCGCCCTGACAATGTATGCACTGGTAAGCGCCGTGAAGAGCATCGTGATTGAAGCGAGTCCCATCCACATGCCGATACGATAGGTTCTGCCGCGATCCCGCTCACGAAAAAACCCATTGCCATCCTTGCGCTTGGATCCATTCCCATTGGGCCCAGGAAATTTTGGACCCCCGCTGGTACCGCGTTTAGTTGCTGTTTTAGTGCTTGTGACCATCGTAACCATTACCGCTTGTCACTTCTGCCTGGGCATCTGTTTGCATCATGAAATCGTTTGGGGCACCTGGTACGGCAAACTCGTACGGGCCGCGATAGACCGTTGGCAGAACTCCCGCAAAATTATCGTGTGGCGGGGGTGTGGCTGTATTCCACTCGAGCGTGGTTGCTTCCCAGGGATTGTCTGTAGCTCGCTTGCCTTTGAACATGCTCCAAAACACATTGATATAAAAGAGGAGCTGCACAGTAATTGTGATGATCGCTGCAATCGAGACAAACAAAACCAGAGGATGCAAAGTCTTCAGGAATTCATACTCTGTGAACTGTGCGTACCGCCGAGGCATACCCACAAGACCCATGACATGCATGGGAATAAATATCGAGTAAACGCCTACGAAAGTGATCCAGAAATGAATTTTTCCCAACGTCTCGTTCATGAGACGCCCAAACATCTTCGGAAACCAGAAATAGGTGGCGGCGAACATGCCAAAGATCGAAGCCACACCCATCACAAGGTGAAAGTGGCCGAGAACGATGTAGGTGTCGTGAACCGGTAGGTCAAGCGAACTTTGGCCCAGGATCAGTCCGCTAATGCCACCGGCGACGAAAAGAGACACGAAGCCGATCGCAAACAGCATAGGCGTGGTAAATCGAATTCTTCCGCCCCAAAGTGTGCCTAGCCAGTTGAAGGTCTTAACTGCTGAAGGAACGCCGATCGATAAAGTAAGAATTGAAAACGCAACTGCAGAGTACGGACTCATGCCGCTGATGAACATGTGATGTCCCCAAACAAAGAACCCCAGAAGACCGATGGCGAAGATCGCAAAGACCATCGCGCGATAACCAAACACGGGTTTTCGAGCAAATGTCGCAAGGATGTGAGACGTGGCGCCCATGCCTGGAAGAATCGCGATATAGACTTCCGGATGACCAAAGAACCAGAATAGGTGTTGCCACAGAATTGGAGAGCCACCGGTGTGCAACGGAAATCTTGGATCGCCTGAGAGAATGCCGTTCACATAAAGTCCCCCCGGTATAAAGAAGCTTGTGCCGGCAACACGATCAAGCAGCAACAGAATGCCGCCGCCCAGCAACACCGGGAACGAAAGCAGCGCCAGAACAGCGGTCGTAAACCATGCCCAGCACGTGAGCGGCATTCGCATCAGCGACATGCCTTTGGTACGCATGTTAAGAAGGGTAGTAATGAAGTTCAACGCGCCCAGTAAGGAGCCCACACAGAAGATGGCGATGCTGATGATCCAGAGATTCATCCCCATCCCCTGCCCCGGACCTGCTATTTGACCCAGAGCGCTTAGCGGCGCGTAACCTGTCCAACCTCCAATTGGGCCAATCGTCGAGTCAGCACCTGAAAAGAATATCGCCGACAGGATCACAAGAAACCCAACGAGTGTGACCCAGAACGAAAGCATGTTCAGTACGGGAAACGCCATGTCCTCTGCGCCAATTTGTATCGGAAGAAAATAGTTTCCAAAGCCACCTTGCGGCGCGGTAGTCAGCACGAAGAAAACCATGATCGTACCGTGCATTGTCACCAGTGACAGATAGAATTCCGGCGTCATCACGCCACCGGGCGCGCCACCGGGAAACAAGGTACCCAGAATGGGCCAGTTGGTTCCGGGCCAGGAAAGGTTCAAACGCATCAGCAGCGACATGATCATGCCCACCAGCACGGCTACGAGCGCGAGCATGATGTACTGGATCCCGATCACCTTGTGGTCCACGCTGAAAATGTACTTGCGTATGAAACTCTTTGGTGCTTCGTGTCGGTGTATGGCGTCGTGACCTACAACATCAGACATCTGACTGTCTCCTCGTCCTTAAGCTTTAGCAACAACTGTAAGAGTTATCATCAATACTGCGGGAGTTGATATTTTGCGAGCAGTTCTCCCATGCGTGCTTGAAACTGTTCTTGCGGCATGGCAGAGAGCGACCTTATTTCATCGTCGGGCAAAACGAGCAGGTAGCTCTTCATCTTGTAGTGCAGTTGCCCACACAGTTCGGCGCACGCCAACTCATACTTGCCAACCTTTGTTGCGGTGAAGTGAACCTTGATTTCCATACCCGGAACGAGGTCTTGTTTGAATCGGAGCGGGGGCACCCAAAAACTGTGAATCACATCCTTCGAGCGCAGCCTGAGTTCGACAGGCCGGTTTACCGGAATCGCAAGAGCGGACGTAACAGAGTCGTCGCGGGAGTTGGGATCGGTATCATCAATACCAATGTAGTTGAGCGCCGTATCGTCGATAAGTGTCGGGTCGGTTCTTCCGAACACTCCATCCTTGCCTGGGTAGTGAAAATTCCATTGGAATTGCTGCGCCACGACTTCAACAGTGTAGGAACCTGGTGGTGAGTCGTGCAGCCGGAGCGAAGCCCAAACACTTTGTCCCATTACGGCCAGCGCTATAAAAATGATCGCTGTAATCACAGTCCAGACCATTTCCAGTCGGTTACTGCCGTGTGTGTAGAGTGCGCGATCGGCGGGTTTTCCGGTATCGCGATACTTCCACACCATGTACCCGAGTGCAACCTGGGCTGCGCTGAAGGAGATGCCTACAACGATGATCGTTATCAGAAACTGCCGATCAAGTGCCGGCGCATGCTCGGAAATGGCAGGTGGAAACCACCACTTTTTGCTGGCAAAGAGGAGCACTGACAAAAGTGTCAGTATCCAGATAATAACCGCAAGAACTCGTCCCATCGGTTACATCTCCTTATGGTGATGTCCGACAAACTATGGTTTGTCGTTGATTGCGAGAGTGCACGTTGGTTTCAAGTCAGTTCTGCCAACGTGAAATATGACTGACCGAAGAACCTTGGTTTTCTCTGCCATCGCGTGATTATTCCGCGCACGAAACACAGAACTGCAAAAGGGCAGAGAAATCATTTATTCAGGACCATCAATATAAACAGCAGCGGCAGGTAGATTACAGATGCCAGTAACAGTCGCCGCGCGTGTTGTCGCGACATCGAGAACGCCGCGCGAACACTGCTGTAGAGAAAAAGCAAACCAAGAATGATTGCGCCAACGAAATACACTTTACCTGAAACGCCGAGTAGCGTGGGCAATAAACTTACAGGTATCAACATCAACGTATAAACAACTATCTGCTGTGCGGTAACACGGCCATCAGGTTCGACCACGGGCAGCATCAGAATTCCGGCGCGACCGTAGTCTTCACGATACATCCACGCGATTGCTAAGAAATGAGGAAACTGCCAGAGGAACAAAATCGCGAACAACACCCAGCCTTCCACGTTGAGCGTACCGCGCGCCGCCGTCCAACCGATGAGTGGCGGTACCGCACCCGGGAAAGCGCCCACCAACGTCGACAGTGACGTCCGGGTTTTTAGTGGTGTATAACCAAACAAATAACCGGCGATAACCGTCAGCCCGAGCAGAGCGCTTAATGGATTGACGAAGAGGAGTAAATAAATTTCGGCAAATAGTGTGAGCATCACACCAAACGCGAGCGCCTCGATCGGCAACAGCTTGCCTGCGGGCAACGGGCGGTCGGCTGTTCGGCGCATTAATCCGTCGAGGTCACGCTCCGCGTACTGATTTAGGGTGGCGATTCCCGACGATAACAAAGCAATGCCAAACAATGCACTTAATAAAGAAACGTAGTCGAGACTTCCGCGCGTCGCCAATGCGAATCCCGCTGCCGATGTCAGGACGATCAGAAAAGTGATGCGGGGCTTCGTCAACTCGCAGTAGGCGCTGACCTTTTCGCGAACAGTAAGCGTCGGACGCTCAAATTCAGTCACTGCGCTTGCCGGCAATTTAATAGCAAACTCTTCCATTTGATAACTCATGACGTTTGAGCTGTTGGAGCAAATTCCATTTGCGAGTGCGTTGGCCGCACAACTTTAAACGTCCTTAATGTCAATACGATCGTCGTCGCAAACACGAGCGCGCCACATGCAACATGCGCCACCGTAATCGAGATCATCGGATTCAGCGGTTGGGGATCGCTTGGTGATGCAAGACGCGCCATAAACGCCGCAACACCGAGAAAGATCTGCACTACCATCAACATGAGCGCGGCGACGGCGGGCAGAGTCAAAAATCTGTCGCCTTTATACCGTCGCAACACGGATAACGAAGTGGCTCCCAACGTAAGCAGGACTGCAATGCCACCACCGATATGTGCCATAACGAGATCGATCGGCAAAGGTTTGTCCCATGTTGCGGAGTGTCTCAGGGTGGCGCCTAAAATCAATTGCAGGAAAATTGTGAGCAAAGCCGCGGTGGTGAGATAGCGAATGGGGATGCTTCCCTTTTCTTCATGCCTCACTGTTGCTGTAACCCAACTTCGAGATGTGAATACAGCAATGCTGACAGTGGTACAAAAAAACAACTGCGCCAGCGTGGCGTGTGCGGTAGAGACGGCTAACGGAAGCATCAGCTTGACGGTAAGGCCGCCCAACAGTCCCTGCGCAACAACCGCAACCAAAGAAAACAGACCGAGCCGTCGTACCCATCGTCTGTTTTCTTTGCGCCACAAATAAACGAACAGTGCGGTGGTAAGCAACCCCACTGTTGTTGCCACCATGCGGTGACCGTGTTCCCAAAAAAGGTTACCAACCATTTTCGGAAACACCTGCCCATTTGATAGCGGCCAGTCAGACGTCGCCAACCCGGCGTCGTTACTCGTCACGAGTGCTCCGGCGATAATCAAGAAAAACGTCGCACAGGCGACGAGTATTGCAAATCGATTCAAACCCCTGCTCATTCTATCCACGCGCGTCGATCAGGTTGCCAATTGCCAATTCCTGCGAAACCGGCAATCGGCAATCCTTGAAACAAGCTCCTTAGTGTTTCGTGCTAAGCATCGGGAACTCAATCGCAGGCATCATTTCCAGGCCGCCTTGATTTGCGGCAGCAGCTGCTTCACCAAACGAGAAGTCAGCCTTCACGCTGCCACTCGCCGGCACTGTAACCTGCATCGTCTTCTCTGTGCCCTTTACTCCGCCTTCGTGCCACGCGGCAACTGTATACGTTCCTGGTGGCACTCCCTTGATGGTAAACGTGCCCTCTTCGCTGCTAACTGCAAACAGCGGGTGCTTCAACACCCCAATATAAGACTTCATCCACGGATGCTGGTTGCACTTCACGGGAACCAGGACTTCGGCGCGATTAAAGCTTTTTTCAATTGGCGCCGCGCCGCTTGTCTGGCTTTGGTTCCATTCCTGGTTAACGGCGGGCGTCGGATGAATGTTGTGGGTTGTGGGGTCGCTATTGGTGATCGTTAGTTTCTGATTCGTTTGAATAC
This sequence comes from Pyrinomonadaceae bacterium, assembly GCA_046262775.1. Lineage (GTDB taxonomy): Bacteria > Acidobacteriota > Blastocatellia > Pyrinomonadales > Pyrinomonadaceae > PSRF01. Next base: position 7,638 of record JBHEMC010000129.1, read on the forward strand.
CAAGGACATGGGGTCGATAATGGCAGCCATTTTGGTCCAGGGTCACGGCACTGGTTGGTGTGCCCCAGGTGTATTCACTGATCTTGGTGTTGTCAGACAAAGTGCCATCCTTGATGTATACAAACGCATTCGCTAGTTTACCGTCTTTGACAACTGTATCTTCGGTTGAAAGGCTCGGATTTTTTTGACCACAAACAGGATCGGCTGAAGTGTCTATCTTCTTTGGCGCCGGCGGAGTGCCCGCAAAAGCCACTGTACCGGTAATGGTTCCCTCGTTCCCTTTGGGCGAGTACTGCTTGGCAGTGCCGCTTGAGCCCGTATCGCTTCCGGCAGACTCATTATTTGAGGTCTTGCTACATGATGACCCCAACGCCAGCAGCGAAAAAGCAATCGTCAGCGTAAGCCAGACTTTTGTCTGCTTCTCCATAATCAATTCCTCCAAACTAAGATAACTTTCAGAAAGACTTTAGCACGGATGCGCTTAATCGCGCAGACCACCCGGCACGCAAAATCTTTCTACAACCCTGCGACGTGCAGCGTCTTAATTCCAAATCCGTTCCAGCCACCTTCTCTCCCTGAAATATGCGAATGATGGTGCTGCAATACTTTTTTGTTCCTGGGTTTCGCGTGATGTTCTGTCTTTTGGGCCGCCGCAGGCTGCGCTGGTGGCGCCGATGAAGTGGCAAGCAATCGTCGCTGCTCATCAGGGTTCATCAAGAACATGTACCGCACAAGCAGGCGCGCGTGGTCCTGCTGATATTCGCTGGCGCTTGCCGGCGGATTCGGGACGTTGATAACCCAACGATCAGCTTCCCTGCGGAAAAGACCACTTGGCATAGCAGTTCCCGGACTAATCTGCGAGGGATCCAGCAGCCAACGGAAAGTCCAATCGGGTTTCAACCGTTCGCCCGCCAAAAGGAAGTTGGGAGCAATTGCTTTCGAGTCATGCGTAGGTTCACCCGTGATGTGACATCTTAAGCACGGCGTTCCCGAAGTAAACATCTGTCTTGCGACCAACTTCTCCTGTTCGCTCAACGGCTCGAGTTGCTCCTTTATATATGGCTCTTGCTGACCAGACAGCGCCATAAAGAAGCGCACCAGGGTCTGAAGCTCGTTAGGTGAAAAGTTAAACGTCGGCATGCGGAAGGTAAGGTATGGTCGCACGCCGTTGCGATCGAGACCTGGCTGCGGTTTAAGTTTACCGGCTCCCGTTGCCTGCGCCGGGGGCGTGGCATTCGCCTGCGGCAACGGAGATGATTGCGCCACACTTGCCGCTGCCGCACTGATTGCCTGCGTTTGCTCGGGTGTCTTTTCACCACTCAATGACGGGTCGTGCAAAAAGTTTAATAGCCAGTTCGGATCTACGCGAGCGCCTTCACTCGTTAGTCTCGGTGGCAAGAGATCCTTGCCCTCAGGCGTTTGATAGAACGGAAGATCCATCACGACGGATCGCTGGCCCACCTGCAACTGATGACAACCCATGCAGTTGTACTTCTTAATTATCCACCAGCCGTTTTGAATGTCCTGGCGACGTTGGTCCTGCGGATCGTAGAAAAGCGACGACGGCACATTTGAACCTTCTGACCCGACACTTCCGAGTAGAAAGGTGGTGAGCGCCGTGCGCCATTCCGGCGTCAAGTATGGTCGCGGCATGCGCAACCGGTCTTTGGGGTCTTTTTCCTTGCCTTCGTCATAAATCGAAGGCTCGCTAATCTTGTGCTCGAAGAAACCCTTGTGGTTGTACCAGGGTTTCTCCTCTTTATTTTCAGGTCGGAGTTTTAATGGATCGATTCCGTCTTCCGCACGTTTTGTTTGCAAAGCGAAATCGAGGCGCTCGATTGACGTAGCTCCCTCAACCGTCAGTTCCTTACCGATTCGCTGCTCGTCTTCAAAGCCGCGGATTTCATGGCAACCGGCGCATCCATACTGCTTAATCAAACCTCTGCCCTTTTCCTTTAAGTTCGGGTCTTCCATGAATGACGCGTCGGGATACGAC
>JBHEMC010000130.1:0-9602 GCA_046262775.1 Pyrinomonadaceae bacterium
CATGCCGTTGCCGACGGTCCGCCCACGATTCTCACCGACGTTGGCAGCAATACGCAGAGGAATCAACACCACCCCGTTTGCTTAACTTCATAAGGTCTCCTCGCTATCCTGCGCCGGAAACCCCTCTTTTTCATGGGACGGTTTTTAGGAAGCCTACAGCTTAGGTAAGAGTTTCGTCGGTCATGAAGGCCTGAAAAAAAAGATTAATGCCTTGAATTATTTGTGCGATATTCGATCGGTGTCGTGCCAATGAGAAGCTTGAATGTGCGACAGAAATGGCTCTGATCGGAGAAGCCCGCGCGGGCGGCGATCGCAGCTAGTGGCTCATTTGACGAACTTAACTCCAGGCATGTCTGCTCTACCCGAAGCCGACGAATGTACTGTCCCACCGTGCAGCGCTCAAAACGGTGAAATTCACGAGCGAGATGGACGGGGTGTATGTTTACGTTTGCCGCGATGTAACCGATAGTTAAGCGTTCCTGGAATCGCGAGTGAAGAAGATCGATTACCTGATCAATCCAGCGTGGAGGAGTTCGCTTTACAGAGTTCAAGTTGCGACGGGATACTTCTGCCAGCATCTCAAGAGCCAAACCTTCAATCGCAAGCGCGGACGCAGAATCCGACATCTGGAACTCTCGGTAAGCCCTCAGAAGCAGACTGCTCACCAACGTTCGTCCGAAAACGGAATGTTTCAGGTTCAGTGAATACTTTTGCTCCCGTTCCAGCCAACACGACTGCATTTCAATACTGAAGGCCCGAGCGCCGACGCGGGAAAAGCTGAGTGAGTGATCATGATTTGAAGGCAGAAACTCCGACGTAACCGGTTCATATTTCCGGATTTTACCGCCGTATTTCTCTTCCCACTTTCCATCCAGTACGATGCGAAATAAAGCTTGTTCGTGCGAATGTGAAGGAACAGTACTGTTAGGATGAAATTGTTCCTCAGCCAGGTTGAGTCCGGAAACTTCACGGCTCCTGATTAAGGTACCTTGGTATTTGTCAGCACTGAAGCTGCTTTTCATACGTATTCGCGAAGTCGTAAGGCGACCGAATCATAGATAATTCTGACAACGATTAAAAATGATTTTGTGGCCGATGATGGTTTTGGAGGGGCAAGCGGCCGTAAATAACCCGTGGATAGAAAGTAACTAGCGTGAGGTGTTTACGCTCATACGTGAAAAATCTTCCAGGCGGATTGTGCCGTTCGCATTAGCCGAAACCGCTTTGTCGTAAACTCAATCGACCAAAATAAAGAAGAGGTCATCTGAAATCGTATTGCATGGCGGAGCTTAGGCTCATAAAACAATTCATCGTCTCTACGATCCAAATTACCCACCCCGCCAATCCAGCATTTCACTTCATCAATCCGGCGGTTAGCCCCAAATCGCTTTTCACACCAGCACATCAATCATAAGCTGGTATTAATCTTGTAATCACAACGGTAATCTTAAATTTTGGCGCGGCAATCAAACAACAACCAGTTGATTATGTTGAGACCCCTACGCGGGAGACGCGCATGGGAGAATCTTTATCTAGTAAGTGAAAACACGTCCTCCCCGGAATCACCGGACGCGCATGGACAGTGACAAAGCAGCACCGGGTCCAATCATGCTGCAAGGTGAAGAGGAACCTGTGGAATTTCGCAATATTAACATTGCGGTGCCGCGCCAGCGGCGGACCATCTAATTCAAATGCGGCTGGTGCTCATCGAGCGACGGTCAGTGCGGTACGTCCGGCCTTGCACGGCATTAAGTGCATTCCAAAACGTTTTGCTTGTTAAGACATGATGATGAGTTCTCGCTATGCTAATCGTAGGACGAACTGGAGGGGGAACTAAATGAGATTTCGAGGCGCGTTGGTAACACTGCTGCGGTTAATAATCATTTCCGTTCTACTTTCTTCGATGGCATATGCGGGCCTGCCGCAGGGCCCTCAGGGCGAGGTCGAATCGGAAAAAGAGATTCGTCAAGCTTTGGCGAACTGGGTTCTGGCAACAAACCGTGGAGATCAGTCGGCCGCAAATACGATTTGGGGACCAAAGGTCGCGGGATGGTTTCCGACCGCTCGGGAATTTAGTAATGAAGTTGCTTGGGAGGTTGCCGGACTTCAAGGGACCAGGAATGACGCCTACTCAACCGTTGAGGTGAGAATCGAAGAAGTTGCCGTTTCGGGTTCAATCGCGTGCGTACATGATATTTGGACGGAAACTCGACACTTTAAAGGCTCATCAATAACCGTGAAACGCAGGATTCGCAGCAGCGAGATGTGGCGCCGACAGCCGGAAGGTAAATGGAAGATTGTTAGGTGGGTGAGTGCCCCTGAGAAATGGGAACTCGTGAAGGAAAAAGCCACCGGAACGAACCGGGAAATGCGGATGTTAGAAACGTCTCCAGCATTTTATGATGGCGCGTTTGAAGGAAACTTGATGAGCCGCAAAAGTTGAGTGACGGTGTTTTTCCAAAACCGCAGGCATCGAGTCATGCACTGCGGCAACGGACCGACTGCGCTGTTTAGTGTCGGAACAAATGTGGCTCGCTCCCATGCGAGGCTGGCCGCTTGGCATTGGAAGAATTTATCGGCGTGAAGGAGATGTTCAGAACTAGCGGCTCTCCTGAAAGTTTTTAAGAGCAAAACCAATGCTTAATTCAACCGAGGATACAGTCAATCGGCGGTTGTTCCTTGAGAAATTAAAATGAAGAAGACATTAATAGTCGCAGTTTCGGCGATCACTATTTTTTTAACGTTTACGGCGTCACGCGCGCACGATAATTCGACACTCTATTCCGCTGTTACGTTCAAAAGAACCATAGATACTCCTGAATACTCCTCGTATGCTCGGACGACGCTAGTTCCTCCGCCCGCTAAGTGGATCGGTGGTCTAAAAGTATCCAACCAGCGAGTGTTGGCAATCTCACTCGACACAAACCATCGTCCGAGGATCCTCAATCTGTGGCTTAAGACTGGGGAGTTAAAAACATTCCATTTCGAAAATAATCAATCTCAGGCATCGAAGGTTACGCTTCGCAGCCTAACGGGTGACGATGCATGTACAGGGACTTTCTCTGACAGCGAATTCCAGGGTCAGTGCTCGCTCGCATCCGAAAACATTCGCGGTGACGTGAATCTCGTTCGAGTGGGGTCTGACGCAGGATTTGCTGATCGGTATGAGCATATTTGGCAGCGAGGTTTTCTTGGACCTGAATCGTATCTGTTCATAGCAAAGTCGGCTGCGGCTCGCCAGAACACAACTCAGGCGCTTCTGTGGTTGGAGCGGGGTCGAAGCGCAAAGTCACCGATGAACTACGCTTTGCTGTTTTCCGGCCGTAAGCTGGAAAATGTCCGTCAAGACCCGCGTTTTCGCGCAACCCTACGAGATCCGGTTGCGGCGCATCCTGAGCTTAGTCAAGCCATCTATACAGTTCGTGTGGATCGAAACGTATGGATTCCCATGCGAGATAAGACACGCCTGCTCGCTGATGTATACCGACCTGTTTCGCCGGGTCGCTTTCCCGTGATCTTAATTCGAGGTCCATATGGACGCGGAGCGGACATTCCTCCTGAAGGCGTGGATCATTTCGCCGCGAGAGGTTATGTCGTCGTAATCCAGGCCGTACGCGGTACCGATGGTAGCGAAGGAAAATTCGAGCCCTGGCTGAACGAACGTAAGGACGGCTATGACAGTATCGACTGGGTGAGTAAGCAAGGATGGTCAAACGGAAGAGTCGGAATGATGGGCTTGAGTTATCTCGGCCAGACGCAATGGGCGGCCGCCGTTGAAGGCCATCCTGCCCTCAAGTGCATCATCCCGGAGGTATCCGGAACGGATCACATGCAGGACACCCCTTACGAGCACGGCATCTTGCGGTTGTCGACGTTGCCGTGGGCTTTCAATTTCATACCAGTGCCGAAAGGACAGTTCTCTCGTCTGAAACTCAATGATCAGGTTCTCACCTCATTGCCTTTGGCGAAGCTTGATCGGGTATATACCGGACAGGTTATACCAATCTGGCAACAGGTCTTGGACTTGGATATGGCCTCTAAATGGTCGTCCGCAAACTTTCTCGCAGACCTTGGCAAAGTCCACATTCCGGTTTTGAACATCAGCGGCTGGTGGGATGCGGAAGCGACCGCGACTGCTACCAACTACACCGCAATGCGCGCGCTCGGCCGCAAGAATCAGTGGCTTATTTATGGGCCGTGGGAGCATGTCTGGAACCAATCTACGAAGTACGAGGATCAGGAATACGGCCCGACTGCCAAGATTGATTTTCAGTCTTTGGCGGTTCGATGGTTTGACCAGTGGTTGAAAGGAAAGAAAGTGCATTTCGAGGACACGCCAAAGGTTCAGCTCTTCGTCACCGGCTTGAACAAGTGGCGCAGCTCGGACGACTGGCCGGACCCGAAGGCGCGACCGCTGAACTTATTCCTGGCGGGTGGCGGCCCGTCATGTGCGCTGGGACGTCTGACGGCTTCTAACTCGGGGGAATGCTCCGAGGCTAATACTTATGTGTACGATCCGGCGAAAGTGAACCCGCTAAGTAACGGTCCCATACCTGACACCACCACGGCGATGCAACTGGACCCGTCCGTGAAAGATATGCTCGTTTACGAGTCCGATCCATTCGATTCACCGACAATGCTAGCCGCACCTGCTAATCTCGATCTTTGGTTCTCCACTTCAGGTCGCGACGTAGATTTCTTCGTGGTCGTGTTCGACAGGGATCCGTCTGGCGTCGCCCGCGCGTTGGCAGGGCCCGGAAAAATGGGGATGAGATACGTCGACGGTTGGGACGCGCCCCATCCGCTCACTCCGAATCAGACCTATCACGCCAAGATCGACCTCAGACCATTTGCGCACCAATTCGAGAAAGGCCATAGGGTCGGCATTATGATTCGGAGCGAGTGGTTCCCCAGTTACGTCCGTAACCTCAACACCGGCGAGCCGATTAAAAACGCAGTTCGCATGGAGGTTGCCAAGGAAAGAATTTTCCACGACGCGGCACACCCGAGTGTGCTCCGGTTATGGCTGCTCGATGAAAAGTGAACTGTCCGATTTAGAAAAGATTCAATTGGAGAAGATATGAGGCTTATCGCTCGGCTCCTTGTGCTGGTTTTAGTAATGACTTTCCTTTCCGCTGCTTTGCGTAACGGTCTTGGTGAAGCGCAACAGACCAACGTTCGGTCGCTGCGCTTGAAGACAGGCGCTTCCGGACGCGAGGTAGTCCGCTCTCTGGAAAAAACCATTCCACGTTTGATGAAGGCGGGGGACGTCCCAGGATTATCCATCGTGCTAATCCGCAATGCCAAAATCTATTGGCACCGGGGCTTCGGCGTCAAGAATGCTGATACGAACGCCCCGATGGACGATTCTACGGTCTTTGAAACTGCTTCATTGACTAAGCCGGTGCTTGCTTATGGCGTCTTGAAACTGGTTGACAGCGGGAAATTGGAACTTGATAAGCCATTAATAGAGTATCTGCCAACCCCGTACATAAAAGGCGATCCGAAGGCGAACCTGATCACCGCGCGCATGGTGCTTAGCCATACAAGCGGCCTGCAGAATGAACTTCACCCGGGCGAGCAACTCCAGATCCATTTCACGCCCGGCGAAAGGTTCAGCTATTCCGGCGAAGGTTACATATACCTTCAAAAAGTCGTCGAGCAGATTACTGGGGAACGCATCGATGTCTTCATGAAAAAAGCAGTTTTCGATCCGCTGGGCATGAGCAGCGCCAGCTACTCATGGCGGAACGAATATGAGCGCCTTATGGCAAACGGACATAATCCCGCCGGATTGGTTGCCGACCGAATCAAACCGACAGAAGTAAAGATCTCCTGGCTACACATGACGGCGTTAGACTACGCCAGGTTCGTGATCGCAGTAATGAACGGCGTCGGGCTAAACAGTACGACGGCAAAACTAATGCTGACGCCGCAAGTGCACATCAATGAGAGCTGCATTTTTTGTCTTACCGCGGGCAACGAAAAGATTTCTCCATCCCTAAGTTGGGGGCTCGGTTGGGGGCTTGAACGCACCGAAGCAGGGGAGGCTTTTTTTCACTGGGGCGAGAATCGCGCGGAGTTTCACACCTTCGCGATGGCTTATCCAAAACAGAAAATTGGCGTGGTCGTTTTCACTAACAGTGGCAACGGACTCTCGATCATGCCAGAAATCGTTTCGACAGCCCTAGACGGAACTCACCCGGCCTTTGCTTGGATGGGTTACGATCTCTACAACTCGCCCAAAAAAATCCAATACAGAGCGTACATCAAACCTATCAGGATTCTATTCAAGGACATACTTCTGCGCGGAGAAAAAGTTATCACTCAATATCGTAACGTTCGCGAGAATTCATCCGGCAATGCGCGTCTAGACGAATCCCAAATGAATCAGCTTGGATATTGGCTTTTAGGGAAGAAAAGAGTGAAAGAAGCCATTGAGATCCTTGCGATGAATGTTGAGGACTACCCGAAGTCTGCCAATGCGTACGATAGTCTTGGCGAAGCTTACATGATTGCGGGCAACAAAGACCTTGCCATTAAGCAGTATCGAAAGTCGCTTGAATTGAATCCCAATAACACGAATGCGGTTGAGATGATAAAGAGACTTCAGAGTAAATAGAGCAGGCGCCAGATATTTCTTAAGGCTTTCTGCCCGTGCGCCGGGTCGAGGGATTCCAAGTTGTTTGAAAGGATTGGGATCTTCTCCGCGCAAAGTCAGGCTCGATCGTGCGCATCGCAGGCTCGAGCCGAGATTGCCAAGCTTCGACTTCTTGGTTACGCCATATCTCTCCGAGCCGTTTTGAAAATCGCCCAATCGTGCTTGGTGATTCTTTAGTCTTACCCTTTCGCAAAGAGAGGGTTTGCGTTTTCGCGGAATTCATCTGCTAAATTAACCAATGCAATAGAGCAGAGCGGCGTACAAAAATTTGAATCGTCCGTTTCGAAAATGGGATTCGCTGATCCCACAACCGAGCACTGGGCTGCCATATTCTTAGTTGTCCGTGCCAATAGTCCCATCGTCATCGGCAGGCGACTTAAAAACCCCAACAAAAGCTAAGCGTCACAGTAGTTGTCGCCCTACTGTTACTGCATCGCTGTTGGCACAGGGGTTGAAAAGAGTTTTACGGAAAACTGCACGCGCGCGTTTCGCACGCGATCACTTCGTCGGAAAGTGTCGACCCGGCGCGCGTAAGATGACGACGCACTATGGATATTAAGCGACCTCCCAAATCGAAGTTAAAGAAGCGGATTCGCACCGTCGTACTGATCGTCATTGGCGTTGCCGCCATAGGCGGCATTACTTACGGTCTCAGCAAAATGAAGCCGGCCGCGCCCACGCTAGACCGCTCGACGACAGTCATTGGAATTGTGAAACGCGGCGAGATGGTTCGCGAAGTTAAAGGTAACGGGACACTGGTGCCGCAGGTGACGCGCTGGATTCCCGCGCCCGCTGATGGGCGCGTGGAACGAATTCTCGTGCAGGCGGGCGCCGAAGTCGGCGCGGGCACGGTGATCGTCGAATTGTCGAATCCTCAGTTAGAGCAGGCGGCCATCGATGCAGAGTTCCAGGTCAAGACCGCACAGGCTGATGCCGAAAATTTGAAGGTTCGTCTGGAAAGCGACGGCATGACGCAGCAATCACAGATTGCTTCCATCAACGCCGAATACAGCCAGGCGAAGTTACAGCTCGATTCGGAAGAGCAGCTCGCCAGGCAGGGGCTGGTCGCGGAACTTCCGCTGAAGGTTTCGCGTGTACATGTCCTGGACCTGGCAAATCGGCTTAAGGTTGAACAGCAACGGCTGGCCATCAGCGGTCAGTCGAAAAAGGCGCAAATCAAGGCGCAGCAATCGCGCGTTGACCAACTTCAGGCCTTGGCGAAACTCAGACGAGATCAAGTCGACGCGCTCAAAGTTCGCGCCGGCACCAATGGCGTGCTGCAACAGATTTCAGTTCAGGAAGGGCAGCAACTTACACCGGGTATCAACATCGCGCGTATCGCCGATCCGGCGTCGCTGAAAGCTGAATTGAAAGTCGCCGAGACCCAAATCAAAGACGTTAGAGAAGGGCAGCTTGCGATTGTTGATACGCGCAATGGTCTGATTCAGGGGCAGGTCTCCCGGATCGATCCGGCTGCGCGGGAAGGCACTTTCACCGTGGACGTCACGTTTACCGAAAGCCTGCCGCAAAGTGCGCGTCCCGACTTGAGCGTCGATGGGACCATCGAACTCGAACGACTACGGAATGTTCTCTACGTCGACCGGCCGGCGTTCGGTCAAGCGCAACAGACCGTGGGTATGTTCAAGATTGGCCCGGACGGCCAGGAAGCTACCCGTACCCAGGTAAAGCTGGGCCGCACTTCGGTGAGCACGGTCGAAATACTCGATGGCTTGCGCGAAGGGGACCAGGTAATCATTTCGGATACGTCCAGCATGGACAATTACAACCGTATTCGTTTGCGCTAGCGATACGCACGCCTCTCGCGTGCTCAACAATTCAAGCACGCCAGGGGCGTGTGTACCAACTTAATTTTAAGGAGCAGAAGATGAGTTCAACCGAACCCCTTATTCACCTTTCCGACGTGAAGAAGGTTTTCTATACCGACGAGGTAGAAACGCACGCCCTGTCCGGGATTCACCTGAGTATTAAGAAAGGTGAATACCTGTCGATTGCCGGCCCGTCAGGCTGTGGCAAGTCAACTTTGCTATCAATTCTCGGATTGCTCGATACACCGTCCGACGGTGAATACATCTTGAACGAGCACCCGGTCGAGAATCTGTCGCTGTCAGAGCGCGCGCGGATTCGCAACCGTGAAGTTGGTTTTATCTTTCAGAGTTTCAATCTGATCGGCGACCTGACCGTGTATGAAAACGTTGAGCTGCCCTTGACCTATCGCGGTATGAACTCGAGCGAGCGCAAGAAGCGGGTGACCGATGCGCTCGAGCGCGTCGGCATGGGACATCGTGCGAAGCATCTGCCCAGCCAACTCTCCGGCGGTCAACAGCAACGCGTCGCAGTAGCACGCGCAGTCGGCGGCGCGCCGAGCATCCTGCTGGCGGACGAGCCGACTGGAAACCTCGACTCAACGAATGGTGAAGCCGTGATGGAGTTGCTGCGCGAACTCCATCGCGGTGGCGCAACGATTTGTATGGTGACCCACGATCCGCGTTACGCCCAGCATGCCGATCGGATCGTGCACCTGTTCGATGGTTTGATCGTCGAGGAAGAAACGGGTGCGAATCGTCGCCAGATCGAAGAAGCGAAGCAGGAATTAAGAGAAAGCGGATTTGTCGAAGTTCAATAGAAGTGCCAAGGGCGGCGCAACCGTGAGGCAACGCGCAGGATGCGCCTGCTACATCAAGATATCCAATGATTAGTCTCCGCAACGTTGAGAAATATTTTTCGCAGGGCGTGACGAAGAGTTATGTGCTGCGGCGAATCAACCTCGACATCAAACCCGGCGAATTCATTTCGATTATGGGTCCTTCGGGCGCCGGCAAATCGACGTTCCTCAAGTTGATCACCGGCCAGCTGAAACCGAGCAAGGGGAAGGTCACCGTCCTCGGCGAACCGATCTGGGACAATCCGGCGCTCTATCATC
>JBHEMC010000131.1:0-9548 GCA_046262775.1 Pyrinomonadaceae bacterium
CTTGTGTTGGGGGACACGGAGCGTGGGAGTTTCCAGCCCATGGTCGGTCAACAATTTGAAGTCATTGGCTGTGAGCACTTGGAGGCCGGTTTAGATCCGCGAGCATTTCACATGCTCTACCATCCGTTTACGTCCGTTACTGTTCCTGATGCTTCCGTGCTGTTTGTTCTGGACGCAATTGGCCACAGCGATATTCGAGTCCAAAGAGAGTGTCTTTGTAAATTTGAGCCATCAGGGAGTATTTGGTAGCGGGGGGCGGGATCGAACCGCCGACCTTGGGGTTATGAAAGCCGAGTTCTGCGAAACACGTTAGTGCACTCTGGGCCAGATCTACCTCGAAGAGTAATCAATGCTTTGAATCCTCACGTTCAAGAGCAGTTAATTGCTAATGCTAGTCCAGAGACATTCGTCCTTTCCTGTGCCTTAGAAGAGTCCGCATCTCGGCAAAGGAGCAATCTCCGGAGAAGCCGAGAATCTTAAAAAAGTATGCTTCCCTTATTCGGACCATCAGTGCCATCATCACGACAGAGGAACAGGATCGATGTCTCGGTTTTTCTGCACTACTTAAGGTGGCCGATATTGGGAACGTCCAGGTGCTGCACCTGTTATTGATTGGTAATAGTCGCCGTCGTGCCATCGAATTTTGTGAAGTTGATTGTGAATGGCTCATTGTAAGACGCGGCCCGATCCCGCAGGATGCTGAGCGCCACCTCTTCGCCCAGTAGAATCGACCAGTAAGTCGAGCTGCGAAAATGTATGCCGGCGTGAATCCCGTGACCCAATGAGACGTTGTACGCTAATTTGTTCAGCTCTCCGTTGATATCTAGAGAGTTCCTGTCCGCCCCCGTATATGTGTTGAGCGAGAGTCCATCCGTGCTGGGTACATACACGTCACGTCCGATGTCTGTCAGCAGCGGCCGAATCTTCTGTGCACCATCAAAAAAGAATTTGAGCGCAGTAATGCAAGCGCCTGCCACGGCGCCGTGTCCAGTCGGGTAGCAAGGGTGCGTCGGTGATCCTTCCGGGAATGATTGTGGCAACAAATAACTGCCATACTTAGCAAATGTGAGCGACAGCGCCGCCGAATTCAGCACGTCGTGATGAAGTGCGCTTGCTGCCTGGGGTATTGGGCGACTGCCGGTGTTCCGGGCGTGTACCAGCGCTCCATATTCTTCCGGCCGCAAGCGAAGGTCCTTGATCCATTTGTGATACCAGGAAGCTTTGAGAGCGCGCGTGGCCATTTCCCCAATCGTCGCCGCGGCGTCGGGGCTCCCGAGAGTGGCGAAGGCCTTTTCGCTTGGGGAACCGATATACGGGTTACCCGGGTTCGGAGGTGCACCTATTCCTGCCAGGACAAGGAAGGCAACGAAGTATCCTTGATAGAGCACATCGACGCGAGTATACGCGGCAAGATCTCGACCATCGCGGATATAACGCAGTGTTGAGTCAAAAACCAATTGACGTCCCGAATCCCCGCCGTTCTGGACCAGTTGGTACTCGTTGACCGAAGTCATGAAATTGCTTCCGCCGCCACCGTCGGGCAGGAACGTCTGGTACTGCTGGCTCAGAGGCTGAGCGCCAAAAAACGTCGGCTGGACCATGAACTGCGACACGTACGGTCCTTGGGCGATCCCGTCGCCTGCAACAAACTGCCCGCGGAACAGATTCTGCCGGGTAACCGGATACGGGAACTGATTATTCCCAGGGCTACTAAGGAAGGACAGGTTATTCATGTCCGCCACGGCCTGACCCGCCAACGCATTCGTGGAGTATTCGGTGAAGCGCACGTCGGCCAAAAGCGAGCACCAATAGTGCTCGACCTGTTCAGCAGCCGTCTGCGCGCTATCAATTGTTGGGGCCGGTGGAATGACGGTGGCATGTGAGTCGATGCCTTCCAAGTCAAACGCAAGGGCGACCTGCGGCCCGTTCAACCTTGAGTTGGGCCCGCCACCTGTTGTGCCCACAACGATGTTTTCGAAGTCGAAGCGGTTGCCGGTCCTGAGAGCATTTTTTAAGCTGAGCATCGCGGCAGCGTTCGGCACGCCGAGCCCGTCATGTAAAAGGGCTTTGCTAAAGCTACAACTGAAGTCTGTGAATCGCGCAGCATCGCCATTGTCGGCTTGTCCTCCAACGTTGACCTTCTCCGCCTGGGCCATGCTTTTGCGATAATTGAAGCTCGCGTTTGCGCGATTGGAAGAGTTGTAATCGACGACAGATGCCGCGGCGACCGACTCTTTTCCACCGAGCAGGGGTTCAAGGGGAACTACTGCGGCTGCGGTCGCTATGGTCGCGGCGCCCTTTACAAAGGTTCTTCTGCTTACTTTGGTCGTCGCAGTCTCAGAGTGTTTTGGATCTTCGAGTTTCGTAGCCATGATTAAATCTCCGATTCTGTATGACTAACTCTCAGTTTGGCTGTTGCTTTTGGGCATGGAAGGGATGCAACAGTGGTCCATTGATCGCTATCTCATTCCAGCGCCGCAAGCGTTCGAATGCGGTTTCCCGGTTTGAACGGGTTAATTCTCTTCATCGTTAGATCTTCAACGCAGGTTGAATGGAGCTTATAGTCTGGTGCTCGTATGGTTTTGGTCGTGAACAGTTCTTGTCCCCGAAAGGCCCTGCGGCGCTGTCGTCAACAAGCGCCGCAGAGACATGCGCTGGCTCACCGCTCACCTTCAATCCTTAGATCCTTGCAAAGCTTCGAATTAACCAATTCTCAACTTAAGGAAGAAACGCCGCCGCCTGAACCGTCGCACACGGTGGCATGGCTACCGCGCAGCCGCCTGGAAAGGAGGTTAGCTGCTGTTGAAAAATTGCAGGATCCGCGTTTGGGAGACCGTGACTGCGAATGGCCATGTGGATTTGGGCTTTCTTGGAATCCACGATGCCAGCTGACGGATTCGGTAAATTTGGGAACATCGGGTTTAGGTAGAAACCCGTATTATCGCCTTCAGCTAAATAGCCGCTGAAATTCACTCTGCCACCCGCATCTGCGATGGTTCCACCACCGTATTGCAGAGATCCATTAACCGCTGGGTTATTGAAATCGGGCGGAGCGCAAATAGTGGCGGCACAATACTCAGGGTTATTATAGATGGCCCACCAGAACGTTATGACGTGCCCTGGGGTTAACCCTGACGATGAGATTGTCCCAAAGACCGCGTCGTTATTTCTCGAGAGCGAAGCACCTGCGGCTGGAACAACGGCATTGTTGGCAAGAGAATGCACGGGAGCGATTGAGGTTTTGACGTTGCCGCTGTCATTGTTCTGCGAGGACGCGGTCGCCGCAAACATCAACGTCAAGAGAGCAATACAACAACAGATTGCTGTCAAACGTGTTCGATTCATATGGCCTCCAAAGATTTGTCAGGATGCAAAATGTAATTTGGTACTATCGCTGCATCCGGGATTAGCGATAGCACCTGGCGTCAATGTCAGGAACAATCTCGAGACAAATAGCCAAGCTTGAGAGACGACGTGCGAGGCTGAGCCTCGCATCGGCTTCAGGTACGTGTGACTCTCCCGCGGTCGGAGCAGAGTCGGGAGCGTCTTTTTTCATCCATGCATAACGCGAGACTTGCGGCAGGAACCTCTAACTGATACGAAATCTTTTTTCGCTACGAAATTGTTACCTGCCCTAAGCGTTGAGATGGTAGAACTTCTAACGGACTTACCTAGAATCTTTTACGAAGGTAAAATTCGTGCGGAAGTTACGAATCTTTAAGAGCTGGATTCTCGAGCAGTCTCACATTCATACCCAAGAGAATGGCACCTTCACCGAATGAAGTAACCCAACTCCTCGTCGCCTGGGGCAATGGGGATCCGGCTGCGCTCGATCAATTGATGCCCCTGGTTTACTCGGAGCTCCATCGGTTAGCACATCGCTACATAAAGAGAGAGAGACCCGGCCACACCTTGCAAACCTCCGCACTCTTGAATGAAGCCTTCGTGCGTCTGGTGGACCAGAGAGAGGTTTCATGGCAAAGTCGGGCCCACTTCTTTGCCATTGCGGCCCAGATGATGCGGCGCATTCTCGTTGACTATGCTCGGTCACGTCGATATCAAAAACGAGGGGGTGACGCTAAAGAAGTGCCGTTCAATGAAGAGTTAGTAGTCTTCCGTAAACGAAGTGCAGATGTCATAGCACTTCATGAAGCTCTAAACGAATTGGCTACCATCGATGAACGTAAGAGCAGAATTGTGGAATTGAGGTTCTTCGGTGGTTTGAGCATTGACGAGACTGCTGAGGTGCTAGCTGTTTCTCCGGGTACGGTCATGCGCGACTGGACGCTTGCCAAAGCCTGGCTCAGGTTAGCGATGAGGGGCAGCGAATGAGATTCACGCAACTACCTCAAAAGCTCGTTAAAGGTTAGGACTACTTTTCTCGCGTTAGGGGTGGATTGAGGTGTAGATAAGAGACCTGTCTGAAAAAGCATTGACCACGACAGCAGGCAGGAGTAGCATACCGCCCAATTCTCAGCAGATGGAACTCAACCTCTCCTATTGGAGGAGCATTATGCAAAAGCTTGTCATCGTTTTATTGGCCACCTTATTCGCTCAATCGGGGACGCAGTATGCGATTGCGTGCGGTGATAAGACAATGCGGGTCAAGACTGGTCTAAGATATTACCAAACGCAAGCTGCGAAACACCCTTCAACCGTTCTGATTCATTCGGCTGCGCTACCTTCAGGCAAAGCCATCGAACTCAGAGACTTCTTAAACAAGGTCGGTCACAAAGCAACGGCGCTGGACGACGTAGACAGTATTAAGCGTAACCTGAGAAATACTCACTACGATCTCGTCTTAACGAATCTTGCTGAAGCACCAGACCTACAGAAACAAGTCGAATCCTTCGCTCCAAACACACGCATTGTACCGGTATTATTTAGGCAACCTAAGTCGGAAGAGCAGGCTGCTGCCAAACAATACAAAGTGGTCCTCAATAATCCTAAGGACGGCTTAGACTTTCTGATTGCCGTCTCGCGGGTGATGGGTTCGCAGTCAAAGAAAAGCTGAACACGCTCAGCAAGGATCGATGACAATGAGTAGCGGACTGGTTTGCTCAGCCGTTATTGGTTGCGTCTTGCTCGTTGCAAGTACGTCGCTCAACGTGGTTCACGCGCAAGCGTGGGTGCCATTGCGAGGGGATGGACAAGTCACGGTCACGTACGAAAACATATATGTTCGAGACCACTTTGATTACACGGGTAAAAAATTTGATGCGGGTCCCATTCGTACTAACACAGTCGTAACGACTTTCGAGTACGGTCTCACAAACAAACTCACTCTGGATAGCGAACTTACCCACGTGACGTCCAAGTATGAAGGGTTTGTCGGACCGGTGCCTCATGGACCACCCGACACCGGCTTCTATCACCCGACCTTTCAGGATGCCCGAATAGGGGTTCGTTATAATGTGCTATCGAAGACACTGGTTGTTACTCCGTTTATCGCAACTGTAATACCCACACATCATTACGAAACTCGCGGTCATACGGCTGTTGGCCGAGATCTTCATGAACTTCAGATCGGAATCAATGTGGGCCGCGATCTTGAAAGCTTTATTCCACGAACTTATGTCGAGGCTCGTTACTACTACTCAATATCAGAACGCGTCGAGCAACTAAATCTCAATCGTAGCAATGCGGATTGGGAATTCGGTTATTTCGCGAGTCCTCGGTTTTCCCTCCGCTTCACTGGGGCCTGGCAACATAGTTATGGCGGAATCAGGATTCCCCTGGACAGTGGCATCCCTGATTATCATGAGTTGCACGATCGAACTGCGAAATCCGGTTTTGTTCGGTTTGGTGGCGGAGTAAGCTTTTCTTTCACAAAGTCAATGGACTTGCATGCTGACCTTGTCAACACCCCTATTGGGACAAATACTCATGCCGCGCGAGGGCTTTCACTTGGGATTAGTTGGAGATTTTCGAGGCGTGGATTTCGGGTAGGGAAGTTCTGATTTTGTGTTTCAATTGATCGTTGCCGTTAATATGTTCTGTAACAGTATCCAATAAGTGTAGACGCACACGTTTCCATCAGGAGTAATCAGAATGCCGCCTGGATTTAATTCAAGACCAACGAGTCCGACTTTGTTCGATGGATCGATCTCCTTCCATTCTCGACGATCACCAGTGGCAAGGTTCACGCGGTAGATCTTCGTGGCGAATTCTCCGGGTCCTATAACGTAGACGGCGCGGCCGTCATCGCTCCACTGAATAGGCTCATCATCAGTTTCAAGTCCAGGAATCGCTTTCGGTTCTCCTCCATCCAGAGGTTGAATGTAATAGGTCCTATCAGGTTGGAGAGTGATCACACGTTTGCCGTCTGGCGAGACGCGAAGGGCAACCGTCAACTCCTCCGTTAGCGGATGAACCTCACCGGTGTTCACGTCCTGAACATATGAGCGGATAGCGGCGTCCTCGCGCGTTTCTACTCCGGTAAAGAGAATTTGTCGTCCATCAGGAAAAAAGGAAGCGTAGTGGTATTCCTTAATCCCTACATTTGGCAACAACTTGGATTCGCCCTGTGAAGTTGATAGGAGTACAAGTTGCGGTTGCGGCTTTGTCTGGCGCAATGCCAGCGCCCAGTTACCGTCGGGCGATAAGGCGAGAGCTTTTCCTGAGCCGAGCTTAACAGGTTCGGAACGATCAAGTCTTCGCAGATAAACCGCGCTTGCATTAGAAGGATCGCTGGCTTCATATCCCCATTGATAGAAAAGGAGCATTTTCCCATCAGCCGAAACATCCACAGATGTACTCCAGGCAAACTTGGAGTCGACTGCTTCAGTCGCTGATTTGCCTTGTAAGATCATCATCGTTGAATGATTAGTGCCTTGAGTAATCAACATCTTTCCATCATCGGAAATGTCATCTACTCGGGCGCCTATGGCAGGTAATTCATAAAGCTTCATTCGCACTTCTCCTGAGAGAGATACTGCATTAATACTCATTGTCTTGCCTACTTTGGAACCGCCAAACCAGATTTCATCGTTCCTAGGGTTCCAAGCAAGACCTTTGAGGGCTTGCCACTCAGTTGATATGTCCATCTTCTTCTTTGATGCCAAATCAAACACCGCTATAGATCCACTGAAGTCGCCCAACGGGTGTTCAAAGAAGCCGATTTTGTCACCCCCTGGTGAAAATCGAAGATCTGACATCCAACCGGGCGACTTGTATAGAACTTGGCCGACGGGATACTCGAGCTGTTGTTCTCCCATGACAGATCTAAAGATCGCCAGATTATTTCCGTCCGGCGCAAAAGCCGCATCGTCAACTCCATCCATCAACACCTCTGGCTTACCGCCCTTCGCAGGTAAAATCGCCAGGGTCCCATTGTATCCATCGCTCCAATTGAGCTCGAAGTTAAGCAGTACAGCAATCTTCCCTGAGCGTGAAACGGATTTAAGGGCGGCTGATTCAATGCCAGCAGCGCGAGATTCGGAACCTTCGATACTGCTGAAAAAAAGCTCAACGGGCTTTCCATCAAACCCAGCACTATAAATTATTCCCTTGCCGTCAGGAGCGAACCGTGATGCTGAGATGAAACCGTCGCGATTGGTAAGAGAGTGTGGTGGGCTAATCTTGGCAATCGATGCTGATTTGCGACGATTGAAAGAAACAACTGCAGCTATCGCTACTGTCGCAAGAACAACTAGCATTCCCAACGAAACCCCAACGGTCCACTTGTTAGAAATGTTCGTGAGGAGCTGCTTTGTCCTTCGTTGGGCCGGCGGATCAGTCGAGCTCACACCGCGCGTTCTGGTCGTTAGGGGGCTGCCTGAATCCTCAAACAAAAGGCGAGAACCATCCGAGTTCGTCCGTACAAGTGCATCCAACTGAATTTCATTTTTGAGCCGTTGTAGATCTGACAGAAATTCCGCGATTGTTTGGTAGCGCAGGTCAAGATCTTTGGTAAGAGCCTTGTTAACGACTTGTTCAAACATCAATGGTAATTCGGGTGCCCTCAAAGACATCGACTCAGGCTCGTCCTTTATAAGAGCAGCGATGATGTCGCTTGTCGTCTCCCCTTCGAAAGGCACCTTTCCGGTTACCATTTCATAAATAACCGTTCCCAGACTGAAGATATCTGTTCGCAGGTCGACATCGAGACCACGCGCCTGTTCCGGAGACATGTATCGAGGAGTGCCCATTACTACGCCAGGATTTGTTTCCGTTGTTACTGGCGACAACTTTTTTTCCGTCAGTTTTGCCAACCCAAAGTCGAGGACTTTTATATATCCATCGGAGCGGATCATTATGTTTTCGGGCTTAATGTCGCGATGCGCTATTCCGGCGGTGTGGGCCGCCTGAAGCGCACCTGCTACCTGAATCGCAATATTGAGTAGCTCGTCGAAACTCATCCGCCTCGTAGTGATGTGCTGTCGCAGCGTCACGCCGTCAACGAATTCAGTAGCGATATAATGCAGCCCGGATCTTTGTTCGACCTCATGAACGGTAAGGATGTTTGGATGATTCAATGCTGACGCAGCACGTGCTTCCTGCTGAAACCGTCGCAGCCGATCCTTGTCGTTTGTGAATTGGGAGGGAAGAAGTTTGAGAGCAATCTTTCTACCAAGTCGCATGTCCTGGGCCAGGTAGACAATACCCATTGCTCCGGAGCCAAGTTCTGAGAGAACTTCATACGGACCAATTATCTCTCCAATTCTATCGGCAAACATCTCCGCAGCAAGGGCAGAGGCGGAGTCTTCAAAAAAACTATCATCTTGTTCGTAAGAACTGAGGAGAGCCTCAACATCGTCGTACAAGGCTTTATCACCAGCGCAAGTCTGTTGGAGGAAGCTAGCACGCTCTTCCGGCTTGCGCTGAATCGCAGCGTGAAAGACCTGTTCAATTCTCTGCCATCGGTCAGCTTTCATAAGGTGCGGTGGTAAAACTGACTCAGTGCGGGAGGTGCCGTGCGACAGATTCTGCCAGCGACGCCTACTATGAGCAACAAAATCGAAACATGAGTTGTAAGCTAATACTGGTTAGCCCGCGCGCCTCCTCGTTTAGCCGTCGTCGCAAACCCACGCATACCAACCAATTCTTCAGAAATAAAATTGCCACTTTCTATGGTTAGGCCAGGTAAGTGTTTCGAAGTTGCCTCTCCTTGATCGCGAGAAACAGCTCACGAAGCTCTAAGTTGTTAATCGTAAATGTCGACAGAGATGTGGCCAATTTTCTAGGAGAGCTGACTGAACGGCAAGCGCCGCCGGTTGGAATCACAACCGCAACGACAAACACGAGGTCGACGGCAGCGAGTTCATCTTGCAGGTATTGGACCAGTGGGCCTATGGAAATGATGTCACGCTGGACTTCTCAAGGCCCGGAAAACCGACAGATAACCCGTTCATCGAATCCTTCAACGGCAGTTTTCGTGACGAGTGCTTGAACGTCAACTGGTTTCTTTCGCTCGACGACGCGAAAGAAAAGATCCAGGCGTTCAAGGATGACTACAATGGCTTCAGACCGCACAGCTCGCTGCGCGGTCTGACCCCGAATCAGGTGCTCGAAGGGCACTCCCAGACCCGGAATTTTCCAATTTAGAC
>JBHEMC010000132.1:0-9436 GCA_046262775.1 Pyrinomonadaceae bacterium
ATCATGAGCTACCTCCAGACGCTGTTCTCCTTCTTCAACGTGCCGATGTTCGTCGTCTTCGTCGTCGGCATGTTCTGGAAGCGGGCGTCCGCGAGGTCCGGCTTCTGGGGCCTGCTCACCGGCACCGTGGCCGCGATGGTGAAAGCCGCAGCTTTAACGATTTTCGAAGGCAGAATAGTCATAAACTTCTCCTCTTTGCTTCAGCGGGTAAGTTGCAAATCTCGCTTTGTAGGAACTGACTGGATGTCGCTACTTCAATAACTCTTCCAAAAATCTCAGGGCTTCCGGATCTTTGCTCTCTCCGAGGTACCGGACTGCGATTTTCCTCAGGTCGACCGATTGATCGTTACGAGCGACGCCCATTAGCTTGTGCAAGGCATTCTTCTGTTGCGAGTTTCCGAATGCGCGCAGGAGTGCGGCTCTCACTTGGATATTCTGTTCCGAGTCGTATATTGCAACTAATTGATCAATGACCTGGGGATCATCCTTGGCGTTCAGCTGTCGGATGGCATAAGTGCGCAGCTCAAGACCATCGCCACTCTTTGCTACTTCTAGCAGCTTTGCTTTTGCCTCGGCGTCGTCCATGTTCGCATACGTGCGCAGCAAGCCTTGCTTAATCGCCACGTTAGTTTCGGTGTTGTAGAGTTGCACCAGGTCGTTAACATTGATCCGTCCACGTTCGGTCAATCGCCTGATGGCTTCAACCCTAAGTTCCGGAGTCGCACCGGTACGTGCAATATCCATCAATTTCGCTGCCGCTTTGGGATCCTCGCGACCAGCGAGCACGCGCAGTACCTGCCCTTTGATCTGAGCGTTCTGGTCCGTGTCATAGATTCGAATTAGTTCATCGACTGCGCCGCTGTCTTTTGATTCGGCCAGGTACCTAAGTGCGAACTGCCGTACCGTAACATCATCTGCACTACGAGCAACGTCCATTAATTTTGCCCAACCGCGAGTGCTGCGACTCTCGGCAAGAGCGCGAAGAATTTGAATACGGAGGTCCTTTGTCTTGTCAACATCGTACAAGCGAATGAGTTCGTCAGTTACGCCGTCGTTTTGCTGCTCACCAAGACGCTTGATCGCGGTCAAGCGCAACCGGAGGTCGGTCTGGTTTTTTGCGATGTCTAACAACATCGGGACAGCGCGCTCTCCACCATGCGCACCAAGCAACGAGACAGCTACTGCTTGCAAACCTGGACATTGACTTGAGTTGGTGCGCAATACATCGGCCACGAAGTTGATTGCGCGCTGCTCGTCAGCTTCAAACAAACCCTGTAAAGCCAAAATCTTTATCTCGCAATTATCGCGAATGGAAGCCTGGCTGACTGCGTCTTGCCTGCCGAGCGCGACCAGGGTTGCTTCGGCTTCTCGCCTCCAGGTCGAATTTGGGAAACGGCCGATCAGATTTATCAGTGGAGTAGCGGCCTCATCTTTCTTGCCCTGCTTTTGCAAGGCGTAGCCATACCAGTAAAGGGCGGCGTCAATGTCTTTGTCCTTGGGGTAACCTTTGATGAAGTCATCGAATCTGTCGGCGGCGCTCTGCCAATTTTGCGCTTCGATAAAATCGCGACCTTCGCGAAAGATCTGCATGGCTGCAGTGTTGCCTTTCGCGGTCTGCATAAACCGATTTAGCTTCTGAATGTCCTGATCACCTGCACGCGCAATCTGTGCTTGCGCCAAGGCAGCCAGCACCAATAAACCAATGAACGACAGCGCCAGCTGACATGTACTCTTGTGGTAACGGCGACATTTGTGTCTCATAAATAGTTGTCCTCGAGTAATCCAGATTTAATCACCAGCACCTTCGAGTGCCTTAACGCCGGTTTCGTGTGCGCCGGACCCGAACTGTTGAACTCACAACACAGGCACAGAGAACTCGAGAGCAAGCGCAGAAAAAGATCGAGCGGTGATCCGGAATCGCACATGCCATCTTCATGTTCTCTGTGCCTCTGTCGTGACTTGTCTGGAACTTGATCAGTCGAGCGCACGCGCGATCGCGCTCGAGTTTACCTGCAATAGCGGAATAATGTTCTTCCGTTCAACTCTCGCCTGAATCGCTCGCACATCATCAGTATGAGCATCTGCAGGCAGGGTCGCGATATCCAGCAGAATGGGTTCCAGGCTCTGCAGAAGCGAAGCCAGTTGGATGTCGCCTGAAACATCAGCCTCACGTCGAAGCATCATGTTTTTATAAACAAGCTGTTGCGCGCGTTGACGTTCATAAGTGAATTCAGCAACTTCGTTTGGCGACGAACGCAGATTACGAAAAGCGCGCAATAACACCTCTGCGCTTTCAAGATGCATTGCTGTTAGAGTTTCCGTATCGGCAGCACGAACGGGGGTCAGATGAATCTTTTGAACTGCTGCAATGTTTACAGCCGTCGCGCGAGTTGCAATGACTTTCGCCGGTCTGAGTGGTCCCGCTTTGTGAAGTGGACCATGCTCTGTTGCTGTTGGCGCTGCCGCTGTCTGCTGAGTTAAACGCGCCTGAGATGTTTCGATTCTGTTTTTCCAAGCTGGCGCCACGGTCACGGTTGACTGGTGAACAGAGGCGGGCGGTTGCCTGCCGGTGCGATATACGATCAGCGCAATTATGGAACCAACAACAAGCACCGCAGCTATAGCCCATGCAGGCGCGAATGCCGATAGGGGACTCCAAAGAGCTTTCTGTTGTGCTTTTCGCTGATCGCTTTGACGACTCGATAGAATGTGCGCAAGAGCGGCCGCTGCTTCTGCGTATCCGATCGAAGTCGGGTAGGCACTTAGCTCGTTGCGGATGCTCAAAAAATCCGTGTGCGCTAACTCGCAATCCTTGCAAGACATCAAGTGTCGCTGCACCGCGCCCGCATCACTCTCTGACAGCTCACCATCAACGAAAGATGAAAGCTTCTCATCGAATTCGCAGTTCATATATCAACTGTTTCCTGCGCCGTGCGATTTCGATTGCACTATCCAATGTTGGCGAAGTGCGATGCGGGCGCGATGAATATCTATTTTGACTTTACTTTCAGAAACCTCCAGTACAACGGCGATCTCGCGGTAACTCAGTTGTTCGTGCTCTCGTAAGAGAAGCGCAGAACGTTGATGTTCAGGTAGATCAAGAAGCATGTTCAATAACAACTGCTCTTTTTCATGCTTTTCGTATTCTTCTTCGGGGTTGCTGCTGCGCTGGCTCATCACATCCACAACCCGCTCAAACAACCGGTGCCTCGTGTTATTTTTGCGAAACTCATTGAGTGCGAAATTTCGGGCAACGCGATAAAGCCAGAACCGAGCTTCGGCTGTCGGAATAGTGTTCCAGGCCGTGCGATGCAGTTGTAAAAAACTTTCCTGCGCGATGTCTTGCGCAAGCGCAGCACCGCCACCCAGCAAACACTCCAGAAACCGGCAGAGGCTTGGATAAAAGTCATTAAACAGCCTGGTGAACTCGTCATCTTGGCTCGCCATAAGCTGCGCTTCGTCTCCTAAAACACGTGAACCGGCGAAAAGTTACAAGGAATTTCGGCTGGACGGGCTGCGATATGAATACGGTCTTTCCCGCGGAAGTGTTTCCAGGGGTATCAGCCAAAGATCAGAATGATTGACGCAAATAACTCAATCATTTGTCCGTGGGCAGTAATCAGTTGTTGAGGCTAATACAATTGCTACGAACCCAGTAATTTCTGATTGGCGTAAACGCGTGGTATCTGTGACCGATGTCTAGACGACGTTGTTGAGAATTGACAAAGGAGTGAGCGAAAATATTTGGTCTTTATCTGAATCGGAAATATCCAGGTTTTCGATGGACGTTACGGCACGGTCAATCGAGCCAAGCAGGTGTGGATAGTCGCTTCCCATAACCATGTGGTCCGCTCCCACCAAATCGCGAACCATCTTCAAAGCAAACGGGCTGAATGATACGGTGTCGTAGTAGAGGCGCTTTAAGTAAGTACTCGGCAACTGATCGATTTTTGTGCGGCACTCAGGAAAGTCTCGGAAACCGTTGTCCATCCGCTCCATGAGGTACGGTATTGCTCCACCAAGGTGCCCGACGATCCAACGGATGTCAGCAAACTCTGCAAACATTCCGTTGTAGCACATGCGGGCCACAGCCAGACTGGTATCGAACGGAAAACCGATAATCGGTCCCAACACATATTCGCGAAACGATTCAGCATTTGCAGGCAACATCGGATGAAGAAAGATGCACAATTTCATTCGATTTGCCTCAACAAAAAACGGACGATACTGCGGCGCAGTTAGCGGCTTACCGCCGATATTACTCAGCAACACTATGCCGCTCATCTTTAACTGATCGATAGCGCGATGCAGTTCATTGAGTGCTTCCTCCGGGCTGTCCATTGGAATCGAGGCGAACGCTTTAAATCGTTGCGGATGTCGTGCGATCAATTCTGCGTAGGCATCGTTGATCAGCCTTGCGACTTGTGGTTGATCGCCCGCGCTCGCAAAGAACACGTTCGGGGTAGACAGCGAAACTACTTCAACATCGATCCCAACGCGATCCATGTCTTCAATTCGTTTCGTAACATCAGTCATTGCGGACGTGATGCCGAAGAAGCGTGCCCCGCGATAGGTAATAATCGTTTGACCTGAGGGGCTGGTAGAAAATGAAAACTCAGATGGAAGTTCCCGAATCTTTTGGAAATATTGTTCAGTGTAGAAGTGGGTGTGAAGATCGAGTTTCATAGTGACTTAACAAAGGAGACGAACTATTTGAAAATCTCGAGGTTGAGAACACGGTTTACCCCCGCTGACTCTCATCTCCTTCAGTCTTTTAACCTGCTGTTCTTACGGCACCATTTCTGCTTGCTGGTATCCTCGATGTCCCCATAAGAGCCCTTGTTAGCACCATTCGAGCGATGAGGAGGGACATTGCGGAGTCAGTCTACTATCAAAGTCCCCCCGCTTGTTCTCAGATCACTCACCTTCCTTCATCCTGGAGATGATCGCATCCGCAAATTCCGCCGTCTTCGCGGTACCACCAATGTCTCGCGTACGCACTTTGCCCGCGCGAAACACGTCCAACATAGCGTTTCCAATTTTGTCAGCCGCTTCCCGCTCGTTGATGTATCGCAGCATCAATATACCTGACTGCAGCAACGCGGTTGGATTTGCAATTCCCTGTCCTGCTATATCGGGCGCCGAACCGTGCACCGCCTCGAACACAGCACCTAGTTCTCCAATATTTGCGCCAGGCACCAGACCGAGACCGCCAACCAATCCGGCGCAAAGATCGGAAACGATATCGCCGTAAAGATTTTCAAGCAGCAATACATCGAACTGTTGCGGACGCATCACTAGTTGCATGCAGACATTATCAACGATCTTGTCGTCGGCCTCGATTGCGGGGTTTTGCTCGGCGACTCTCCGAAAACACTCCAGAAACAATCCATCGGAGAGTTTCATGATGTTCGCCTTGTGAACGACAGTCACCTTCTTTCGACCTTCATTCTTCGCGTAAGCAAACGCAAACTTGGCAATGCGGGTCGAGGCCTTCTCGGTGATGATCTTCAAACTTTCCACGACGCCGGGAACAACCACATGTTCGAGGCCTGCGTAGAGGCTTTCGGTATTTTCCCGAACAACGACGAGATCCAGTTCCGGATAACGGCACGGCACGTTTGGCAATGCGCGAATGGGCCGCAAATTCGCATACAGATCGAGGGCCTTGCGCAACCCAACGTTAACCGAAGTAAAGCCTTTTCCGATGGGAGTCGTTATCGGACCTTTCAACGCAACCTTGTTGCTTTTGATGGATTCCAATAAGTCCTGCGGCAGAGTTTCACCAAACTTTTCGAGCGCCTGTGCGCCCGCATAATGGGTCTCCCATTGGATATCAACGCCGGCAGCTTCAATGATACGAACTACGTTTGAGGCGACTTCGGGGCCGATGCCATCGCCAGGAATCAGTGTGATACGATGCAACATGTTGGTTGATTTTGGTTGTCTCTAGTCATTGGTCCCTGATTGTGCCTTCGAAGAATAAAGGCTGCAACAACAACTGACAACTGACTACATACGATAAGCAATTTTCGGCAGATGCAAACATTTGACGTTGCAATTATAGGCGGTGGTGTCATCGGATTGTCGATTGCTCGATCACTTGCGCTCAGAGGAGCCGGACGGATCGGGATCTTCGATCGCACAGCCCTTGGAAGTGAAGCATCTTTTGCGGCAGCCGGCATGCTCGCACCACAGGCGGAGGCAGACACGGACGATCACTTCTTTCGTTTCGCGTGCCGCAGTCGCGACTTGTACCACAGCTTCGCTGAAGCGTTACGCGCAGAATCTGATACGGATGTCGAACTTGATGAAACAGGCACTCTCTATCTCGCATTCGATGAAGATGACGAAGAAGAGATAGCAAAGCGTCACACCTGGCAGAGCGAAGCGGGACTGCCAGTTCAAAGATTGTCGACTGAAGAAGCGCGGTCGCTGGAGCCTTGTATTAACGCTTCGGTGACTGGCGCGCTCCGGTTTCCGCTCGACGTGCAGGTTGAGAATCGCCGGCTACTGACTGCACTTGCCACTTCCGTGGACCGGCTTGGCGTCAAAATTATTTCTGGCACGCATGTAGAATCGGTACGTGTGAACCGAGATCGACTGCATGGATTAGAAACCTCTTCCGGCCCTATTTCCTCACCTGTCGCCGTAATAGCTGCCGGGGCATGGACGACCTTAATTCGCTTGTCTCAAAACGGCTTGGATAGCGGATCGTTTCCCAGAGTCGAACCCATTCGCGGTCAAATGCTCTGCTTCGATGCGCAACCCCGTGTGAATCTACACGTGATTTACAGTCCACGGGGTTACATTGTGCCGCGCCGTGACGGGCGCTTACTGGTTGGCTCGACCAGTGAACAGGCTGGATTCGCCAAAAACGTTACCGCTGCAGGCATCAACTCAATGGTTACAAACGCCCTCGAAATAAGCCGGGCAATCGGCGGGTTGCCTCTACGAGAATCGTGGGCGGGTTTGCGGCCACGAGCGTCTGATGGTTTGCCAGTCATCGGTCCATATGGTGGAATTGATGGCGTGTTCTGTGCAACGGGTCACTATCGAAATGGAATCTTATTGGCCCCGATAACCGGCGAATTGATCGCAGAGGCAATCGTCAATAATTCAACGTCAACATTGATCGTCCCCTTCAGTCCTAACCGATTCGATACGGTATCTGTTTCATGAATGTTCGTCTTCATTTGTCGTTTTTGTCATTGCTGCTGTTGGCGGCGCAAGTGTTTGCCCAATCGGCCGCAGTGCGTGAGAATTTGGCCAACAAGACTGACAATCGGGCAGCACAGGCGTTGTTTGAGGATGCCAACGGGTACCTCGGAAGACGTTACCAGGAATTCAATAAACAAAAGCTGGCTTACGATCCGAAACTCGAAGCGACAACAAAACAAGAGCAAAAGGATCTGGCGATCAAGAACGCTGCCATTCTCCAAGCGCGCAAATCGCTCCAGCCAGACGATCTCTATTATCTTGGGATGTTGCACCACCTCGCTGCAGACGGTGGCGCTGCCTTGGATGCAATGCGTCGGTTTCTCAGTACCGACCCGGAAGGTCTGAACGCACAAAACGCCAGAACTGTGGTCGTCGTGTATGCAGTCAAAGGAGATCTAATCGGAGAAGCTGAAACGGCCGTTTCTTCCTACTCGCAGCATCAGCCGAAGGATCCCGAACAGCTCTACAAAATGGAGCTGCTGATCGCTGGCGCTCATTCTCATGCGAAGCGCTATGCTGAAATGTTGCAACACGCATTACGCATGATGGAGGCGGCCAAAGCTTTCGCTGCAGAGCGGCGCATGGATGTCTTCACGCGCGACGATATGCTGCTCAAATCAGCATCAATGGTCGCGGATGCTTACATCAAGACGGATCGCAAGGACTTGGCGATTAAGACAGTCGAGGACCTGCGGCGAGTGGCTATGACGATTCCTTCAGGCAATCTTTATAAACAGGTTCTAATTAAACTCTCAAATCTGGTGCCGGATGGCGACGGCAGGAACGTTGCGCGAAATTCAGACCAAGTAGGAGCTCCACCGGAAATAGTCGCAAAGCAGTGGATTGACGAGGAACCCAAAACATTTGCGAAGCTGCGGGGCCATGTTGTGTTACTCGACTTCTGGGCGCCATGGTGCGGGCCGTGTCGTTATACATTTCCCAAGTTGGAACGCTGGCATGAAGTGTACAAAAATAGGGGTTTGGTCGTACTAGGCCTGACGAACTACTATGGAAATGTCGAAGGGCAAAAGCTGTCGCCTACGCAAGAGTTGGAATATTTGCGTGACTTCAAGAAGCGAAACAAGCTGACCTACGGTTTTGCTGTCGCTGACTCTCACATAAACGATTACAATTACGGGGTCTTCTCAATTCCGATGTCGTTCCTTATCGATCGTCGCGGGACAATTCGCTTCATTTCCGTCGGTGCAGGCGATAGTGAGATCGCTGCACTCGGAAACATGGTTAAGAAGTTAATGGATGAACCGGCAGACGAACCCGGCACAGTGAAGTCGGCAGCATCAGAGAAGCAGAAATAAGATACAAATGAACGGTATCACTTTCTTCAGAATATTTATCTCGTTTGCCGCGGGGATACTCTCATTCTTGTCGCCTTGCGTGCTGCCTCTCGTCCCGGGCTATATCTCACTGATCTCAGGGGTGAGCATTGATGGCCTTAAATCCGGTTCAACTAATCGTCGCGCAGTGATTCTGAATTCGCTTGCCTTCAATGCCGGCCTCTCCGTGATCTTTCTAATCCTCGGAACAACCGCGGGTTTAGTGGGCTCCGCATTAATCAGTAATCCATGGATCAGAATAATTGGCGGTTTCATCATCATTGCTTTCGGTCTGCAACTGATCGGACTATTGAAGATCACGGCGCTCTACAAAGACACGCGGTTCTTTTCGGATGAGAAACCGAGAGGAATGCTTGGCTCGGCCACGCTCGGTATTGCGTTCGCCGCTGGATGGACTCCCTGCATTGGACCAATTCTCGGCGGTATCATTGGACTCGCGGCGACAAGTGGCGGCTGGCGCAGCGGCCTGGTCTTGTCGGCCTTCTATTCAGCGGGGCTTGCGGTGCCGTTTCTCTTAACTGGTCTCGGCATCAACAAGTTTCTCGGGTTCTATGGTCATTTTCGAAAGCACCTGCACAAGGTAGAAGTGGTATCAGGGATTGTTCTGATCCTTGTTGGATTGCTTGTTATGACTGGTCAGTCGACACTGTTAGCAAGTTCCAAGTTTATCGCGTGGATTCCTAATGCTGAAGGTTGGCTTAAACTTAATGAGTCGACCACCCCCCAACCGGTACCGGCGTCAACAAAGTTTGAGTCACTGCCCGATGTTGAATTTCAAACGCTAGGCGGCAAGCCCTTTCATTTGAGTGAATTTCGCGGCCAGGTAGTGTTGCTGAACTTTTGGGCCACCTACTGTATTC
>JBHEMC010000133.1:0-9120 GCA_046262775.1 Pyrinomonadaceae bacterium
GGATTGAAGTCATCGGGCCATCCAATCGGCGCCTCAGGTGTGCGCATGATCTACGAGATTACTATGCACCTTAGAGAGCAGGCCGGATCCAGGCAAGTGAATAACGCCAGGATCGGATTGGCCCACAATCTCGGAGGCTTGGGTGCCGTCGCCTGTGTCGTTGTGCTGGGCCAACCCTAAAACTAAGCGCAGTAATCGAGAAGTTAAGCGGAGACAGCCGGCGTGCCAGACTTCAATTTAACGGATGAGCAGAGTGCGGTTCAGCGGCTAGCCCACGAATTCGCGCGAAATGAGATTGTGCCGGTTGCCGAGCATCACGACCGAACAGCAGAGTTTCCCTGGCAAGTAGTAAAGAAGGCATACGAAGTCGGTCTAATGAATCCTAATATTCCGGCGGAATATGGTGGGCCAGGTCTGACCTTGTTTGAAGAGATGCTTATTAACGAGGAGTTGGCGTGGGGCTGTGCCGGTATCTCAGGCTCGCTGACTATCAACAACGTCGCCAGCATGCCGATTCTCATCGCGGGAAACGAACAGCAGAAGCAAACCTATTTGACTCGACTTTCGCATGAGCAGCAATTAGCGGCTTATGCCGTGAGCGAGCCTAACGCGGGTACGGATGTTGCCGCGATTCAAACTAAAGCTGAGCGTGTTGGTGACGAATACATTCTGAATGGTACGAAACAATTTATAACCAATGCCTCGGTGGCCAATTTCTTTGTCGTTCTTGCGGTTACGGACAGGAGTGCAAAAGGGAAGGGCATTAGCGCATTCATTGTCGAGCGCGATTGGCCGGGCGTAATTCCCGGGCGAAAGGACGACAAGATGGGGCAGCGCGCCTCCAACACGGCCCAATTGATTTTCGAAGACGTTCGCGTGCCCAAAGAGAACTTGTTGGGACAGGAGGGAGATGCCTTCAAGATAGCAATGAAAGTGTTCGATCGATCTCGTCCTGGAACAGGCGTGCTGGCGGTTGGCGTTGCTCGCCGGGCACTTGAGGAAGCCGTCAAGTATGCAGGTGAGCGCAAAACGTTTGGTGTGCCAATCGGCCAACATCAGGCTATTCAATTCAAAATTGCCGACATGGCAACGCAAATTCAGGCGGGACGTTGGCTGTGTTGGCATGCCGCGTGGCTAGTCGACCAGGGACAGAAGTCATCGCGCGAAGCATCCATGGCGAAGTGCTTCGGGGCACAGACGGCAGTGAATGCAACGTCGGAGGCAGTACAGATTTTTGGCGGGTACGGTTACGTAAAGGATTACGTCGTGGAAAAACTCTACCGCGATGCGAAGGTATTTCAGATCTACGAAGGCACCTCCGAGATACAGCGGCTCATCATAGGCCGAAGTTTCCTAAAGAATAACGCTAGCTAGATTTCTTGCTGACAAAATAAAATTGCCGCGAACAACAAAGTGCTGAGGCACGCCGGGTTATCATCTCTTCACCCCCATGTTGAACTTCAGCTTTCTGCGCTTTTCCTGGCCTCCATGCCGAGTTTCGTCTGAACGGCCACCTCGACGGTCTCGCTGACTGACCAGTCAGTCTTAGTGCTTGTGTTTCTACGGGGAGCAGGAGTATAATCTGACTGACCAGTCAGTCTGGAGCCGAGCAGTTGGTTTTCAAGCCATTCCCATTCGCTCTTAATAGGGTATGAGCGAGCTGGACCATGGTTTTCCGTCTCCCTGTTTCGCCCATAGACAGTCGTTCTCAAGCAGGCATATCAATATTCACTGATTCGAAGTTTGCGGTGCTGAGATTTTGCATTGCAGATCTGGCACAGCGCTATCAAGGCGTCGAGGCAGCATTTTCCCAAGTTGGTCCCTAAACCGCGTCGGTTTGGCCACCCACAAGCACCGAACGCTGGGATAGTTGACACCAATAACGTCCTTTAAAATGAACGTTGAAGGCAACTCCCGAGCCTGCCATGGATGTGAGGACGAGATTGCCAGGCCACACTGAGGAGAAATTATGAAAAGGCGACTTTCCCTGATTTCGATTGTTAATGCGGTCGCGTTGTGTTGTGCGATCTGCACCCACGTAGTTGTTGCGCAGACTATCTCTGGTACGATCTTCGGGAATGTAACTGATCCCTCAGGCGCTGTGGTGCCCGGAGTAACAATTACCATCAAGAATCTCGACACCGGCACAACGCGCACAATACTCACCGATGGCGAAGGACGTTACCGCGTCACTGCGTTACCGGTGGGATCCTACGAAGTTAAGGCCGAACGGCAGGGGTTTGGTGAAGCGCTGCATACCGGCATTGAGCTGACTGTTGGCCGTGAAGCCTCGGTAGATTTCCAACTCCAGGTGGGCCAGCTAAGTGAACAGATTAGAGTTTCATCTGAGGCGCCACTAATTGATCAAACGCGGCCGGCGATTACAGCGCTCGTTAACGAACGCACTATACGTGAGTACCCACTCAACGGAAGAGATCTCTTTCAACTGACAACGTTGCAGACAGGTGTTACGAATACGGCCGGCATTACCGCTTCTTCGATTGGCAGCAGCGCAATCGATACTGGACCAGGCACGACCAAGATAGCTGTTAATGGGGCGCGAATTACCGCTAACAATTTCCTCCTTGACGGGAGCATAGTTAACGACGCCTTTAACAATACGCCCGGTGGCGTCACTGGAAATTTCACCGGTGTGGATACCTTGCGGGAATTTGAAATATTGACGAACACCTACAGCGCCGAGTATGCGGTGGGTGGAGGGGCGATCGTCAATGCCGTTACCAAGTCTGGCACAAATCAGTTCCACGGCACGGTGTTCGAATTTCTTCGTAACAGTGCCCTCGATGCGCGTAACTTTTTCGATACGGGCGATGTACCACCATTCAAGCGTAATCAATTTGGCGGCAGTGTTGGTGGACCAATTAAAACCAATAAAACGTTTTTCTTTGGCAGTTATGAAGGAATGAGGCAGAACCTCGGCGTTTCGCGCCGGTTTGCCGTACCTACTGCGGCTAAGCGCGCTATCGCCGCGCCGAGCGTCAAACCTTACGTTGATCTGTATCCGTTACCCAATGGGCCAGAGCTTGGTGGTGGAACGGCTTTCTACATTCGGAATGCGACAGACAACGCCGTGGACAACTTCTTTACGATGAGGGTGGATCACCAATTCTCCGCGAATGACTCCATCTTCGCACGCTACTCATTTGACGATTCGCACGTCGATCAGGCGACGCAGCTGATTCAAAACGAAGTGACCGCTGGTCGTAACCAGTACGTCACGATCGGTGAGGATCACATCTTTTCGCCCCGTCTTCTTAACACTTTTCGGTTTGGTTTTAATCGGTCTTTCATCAGCGGCGACACGCCGTATGCGGTAGATATTCCGGCCAGCCTGTCATGGATTCCCGGTCAACCGCTGGGTACGTTCTTTGGTATAAGCGAGATCGCTCCGTTGGGGAATAATCTTTTTACCCCGCGCTTCTTTGCTTACAATCATTTCGAGTTTACCGATTCCTTGTCGATTATTAGGGGCGCTCATTCAATCAAAACCGGTTTCAGTTTCCGGCGAATTCAATTGAATGCAGCGTCCAACCAGTTTCTGCAAGGTGTGTACTTCTACCAAGGCTTACCGCCAAATCCCTTTTTCCCACAAGGTCTGTCGTCGCTGGATGCTTTTCTGTTTGGCTTGCCGGCGATATTTATCGCGCCGCAGCCTGGAGCAGATTTTTACCGAGGTATACGACAATCGGTCGTCGGTAGCTATGTTCAGGATGATTGGCAGGTAAATCGAAAACTTACCCTAAACCTCGGACTGCGATACGAGTTCTTTACCGTACCTACCGAAGTTAATGGCAAAGTTGCTAACCTGCGGAATTTGACGGATCCAACCACCACGGTTGGTGAGCCTTTCTTTAACAACCCGAGTAAGAAGAACTTCTCACCGCGAGTGGGATTCGCTTATGTCCCCTTTGGTGACGGCAAGACGTCTATACGAGGAGGTTACGGAATCTACGATATGCCGATATTGCCGTACCTCTATCGGTTTGAAATTTCCGGCCAGCCACCGTTTGCAGGCCTGGCGTTCGTAGTTGGTCCACCCCCAGTCTTTTTCCCCGCGCCGTTTCCAAATGCATTTAGTGTAATCACTTCGAGTCAGTTGCCGTTGCCGCCTTCAGTAAATACGATCGACTTCAATCCTGAGCGGACATACATGCAGCAGTACAACATGAATGTTCAGCACGAAGTGATGCGCAATCTTGTCGTGACTGTTGGTTATATCGGTTCCAGAGGTGTGCACCTGGGAAGAAAGAATTCAGTAAACCAGCGAACGGATTTTACTTTTGTGAACGGTCGCAAGTTTTTTCCTGAGTTGCCGCCAGGTGTTCCGCCTCAATCGGAGTTTTTGAATCCCAATTTCGGGGCGATTCGCCTGAACACGTTCGATGGGGTTTCCAGTTACAACGCGCTCCAGTTTAGAGTCGAGAAGCGATTGAGTCGAGGTTTGGAATTCCAGTCCTCCTATACGTGGGGTAAGGCGCTCGACGACGCTTCGGGCACGGAGAGCGAGTTCGCGAATGTTCAAGGTGGCTCACGCGTGCAAGATCCGTTAGATCGAAGGGCTGAACATGGGCGGGCCGCATTCGACGTCAGGCACACGTTTATCATGGGCGCAACCTATGAAATCCCGACAATCCACAAGTTCACCGGTGTGACGGATAAAGTATTGAATGGATGGGAGCTTACCGGCTTACTCACTACCCGCAGCGGGTTTCCCTTCAACGTGGTTATTGGGTTTGATCGCGCACGCGATGCTTCGCCGGATAACATAGCGCAACGACCGGATATCGTATCGGGCCGAACCTACGCTAGCGCGATTACGGGCGACCCGAACCACTACATAGATGCATCGGCTTTTACGTTGGCGCCGGCTGGCATGTATGGAAACGAAGGTCGTAACGTGTTGGATGGTCCAGGGTTGGCAACGTTTGATCTTGGAATCTTCAAGAATATCAAAATCGGCGAGAACGTAACCATTCAGTTTCGTACCGAGGTGTTCAATCTCTTCAATCGGGCCAATTTTGCCATACCGGATAACCTGGTCGTCTTCACCTCGGAGAGCGGGAATGTACCGGGAAACTTCGGAATCATAACCAGAACGACAACGACTTCCCGGCAATTGCAATTTGGCTTGAAATTCATTTTCTGAACTAGAACAACTTTCAAGTGAACTCACAAAGATTGCAGCAGGACATCGTTTTGGCTGGCGGCACCCTCATAGACGGCCGCGGTGGTCAGCCACAGGCTGATTCCGCAATCGTCATTCGTGGTCAAAGAATTGCCGAGGTCCGCAGTAACAATGGGTTCGATTATGGTGAGTCGGCCAAAGTTATAGATATCGCTGGTAAATATATTCTCCCAGGTCTGATCGACATCCATGTTCACTACTCTGATTGGATGGGCCAGTTGTTTCTATCACACGGTGTCACTACGGTGAAGGACCTGGGGAATGACATCGATTGGATCTCCGGACTTAGCAATGACATCGATCGCGGGAAAATACATGGACCACGGATTCTGTATGTAGGCAACGGACTCGATGCTCCGCCGCCCGATCGAAATACTCACGTTGGCGTCACTGATGGTGTTACTGCGAGGAGGGCGGTCGAGTTGCTCCACAGTAAAGGGGCGTCCGCGATTAAGGTTCGCGAGAAAATGCGTCCTGAATTGTTGGCAGTCGTAGCCGAAGAGTCCCACAAACTTGGAATCCCGGTCACTGGTCACCTTAAACGCACTGATGCTCGGGAGGCGGCGCTTGCGGGAATCGATGGCATCGAGCACCTGAGCGGTTTTGTACAGGCCATTACTAATGCTGCTAGAGAACGCCAGTCAGATCAGGACGATAGACAGGTCCTGATTTCCGATCTCAAGGCGTTCTCGTTGATCGAATCGTCAGCTGCAGAGGAACTAATAAATCTGCTTGTGCGCAGAAACGTAGCTGTCGTACCCACGATGCCTATTTGGTGGCGAATGGCCACACCGCACCGCGACGATTTTGCCGTCGAGGATGCGAATTATGCTGAGGATCGGGCCCTCGCATACATACCCGAAAATATTCGTGGCTTATGGGCGAGTTCTACCTTTTACGACGTTGAGGACGGCGGCGAGCTGAAGCAAGTGCAAATCGGTTTCGCCAGGATGCAAAGTGTGGTTTTGACTCACCATCAATCCGGGGGCGAAGTCCTAGCCGGGTCTGACACCTTCTTTTCCATCCCTGGATTGAGTCTGCATCGGGAATTGATGTTGTTGCGAGATGCCGGCATTTCGCCGCTCGAGGTTGTCTCTATCGCCACTCTCAATAACGCTAAATTCCTGGGTAAAGAATCTGAGTTGGGCACCATTACAACCGGCAAGTTAGCTGACATTGTTGTTGTTGACGACAATCCGCTGGACGACATCCGCAACATTAAGAGTGTGGCACTGGTCATGAAAGACGGACAGATTGTGGATACCAGTAAAGATGCCAACTACTTTGTTTCCAGTCCAAAGCCCAAGAAATCTTCCTGGCTCGAAAAGATCGGGTAGGTAATTTGCAGAGCGATTAGCATGGGCCAACTTGAACGCGAAGTCCAGATGCAAACGGAGGATGGTTGGACCATATACGGCACTTTCTCAACACCTGACGACATTGTTGAGGGTGAACAATTGCCAGGAGTTCTCCTGCTTCATTCGTCAGGTCACGATCAGGAAACTTTTAATAAGCACTACGCGATCCCTGGTCTCGCTCAGATGTTTGCGGACCGACGAATTGTCTCATTGAGAATTGATTGGCGTGGTCGCGGAAAGAGCATCGGAAAGCAAGAGTTTCATTCCTTCAATAGCGAGCAACGAAGAAAGATCGAACTTGATGTCAGGGAAGCAATCAAGTTCCTCGCACTCCAGAAAGAAGTGGACTCGAACCGAATTGCGATCGTCGCGGAGGAAGTAAGTGCAGACGCAGCCGTGCTCGGCGCGCGCGGGGACTCGCGGGTCAAGTTATTTACACTCCTGTCCGGCCGGCTGAGTCAGGAAGCCAAAGACTATCTTGCCAGCGAATCTATTCCGGTAGTTTGCGTGGTCAGTAGTGATGACCGGCCAGGATTTGTCGATATGTCGGAAGTCTATAGCCGATCGAAACACCCACGCAGCGACATATCTGTTCATCGCAATGCAGGTATTGGAACGACGATGTTTTACCTGTGGCGCCATCGGTTTCCGCATGCCAAACCGATGGATGAGCAGCTCGCTGACAAGGTCAGCGATTTTCTGGGACCGCTGGGATCCAAAAGCGAAGTTTCGTTTGTGACGGAAGATGGGTGGACCATTTACGGTGAGTTGTCGCTTCCGGCAGGGCAAAGAGAGAAGCTACCCGCCGTGGTATTGCTTCATACAGCTTTGAGCGATCGTTACGTTTATCACGATTTGTCGGCAGCACTTGTTCGACGTGGAATGGTTGTACTCAGCATTGATTGGCGCGGTCGGGGAAAGAGTTTAACCAGGGGCAAGTATTCAGAGTTGACCCAGGCTGAGCGAGAACGTGGCTACCTCGATGCAAAGGGTGCGATCAACTACCTGTCATCACTGCCCGTCATGAACCCGAACCGAATTGCTGTTCTCGGAACCGACCGAGGCGCGCTGCATGCGCTTAACGTGGCTCTAGACGATTCGCGTGTGAAAGCGCTGGTGATCTTAACAGTGATTTTCACGCCATCGCAGAAGGAATCCATTAGTAGCCTCGATATTCCAGTCCTTTATATAGGCAGCGAGGGAATCGAAAACGTGAAACGCGATCTGACGGATGCTTACCACGTTTCCAAAAATGGCGGAAGCACACTGGCCATATTTCCCGGAAGCGCGCTGGGATATCAACTGTTGGAAGCTCATGAAACGGTGCAAACAAAAATTGTGGACTGGTTACACAGCCAGATGCAGCAAAAGGCATTTGCCACCGGAGAATCTTTACAAATTTAAGGAGATTAAATGGAGACGACAATAAAAGATAAACCAGTAGGCTGGTATCACAAGCCAGACTCGGTTCAGAAAGAAGTCCAGTTTCAGACTGAGGATGGCTGGACCATTCATGGCACTTATACGGTTCCGAACAGCTATCGTCAGAGACAGAAATTACCAGCGGCGTTATTGGTTCATGCTTCTATGCACTCTCAAACTGTTTGGGTGGGTTACCCGGGGTGGGCAAAGATCCAGGAGTCCGTGGCCACGCTAAGAATCGACATCCGTGGCCGTGGAAAGAGTCGCGGTGCGATTCCCTGGGTGGATGCGTCGCGCGAGCAGAGAGCCAAAGTGGTTCTTGATGTTCAGTCGGCTCTCAACTTCTTATGCTCTCAGGAACAAGTTGATCCAGAACGCATCGGTGTAGTTGCGGAAGAGTACAGCGCAAGCCCGGCTGTCATTGGCGCGTTGGAGGATCCTCGAGTTCGGGTGATGGTCCTGCTGTCGGGAATTTTGAACGAAAAAGCGATGGAGTTTATTTCAGCGAATTCTACGAAGCCAATACTGTATGTGGTGAGCAAGGAAGATCGACGCGGCTTTGATGATATGACGAATGCATTTAACCTGACCAAGACGGCCGGCAGCGATATCTGGGTCCAGGATGGACTCGGTATCGGCGCGACGATGGGTAGTGTGTGGCGCAATGTATTCGCCGATGGGCCGATGGAGAATTCGATCGATGATACCGAGGGACGGTGGCTCGTAAGCGAACTTTTGAGCACCGGAAAATCCCGTGAAGTTACTTTGACCACGGACGATGGCTGGACGCTCTACGCAACCTTAAGACTGCCAGATCAAGCGAAAGACGGAAAGAAAGTCCCCGGTGTTGTGCTGTTGCCGACCGCACTGGTCGATCGAGACAGCTATGTAAATCTCGAACGTGTTTTGGTGCGTCACGGTATCGCCGTACTGGATCTCGAATGGAGAGGCATCGGTAAGAGTGTCGAGAAAGGGAACTATGTTGACATGACTCTTCCGCAACTCCTCCAAGCTCCCAAAGATGTCGAGTTGGGATACAAATTCCTGGCCTCTCAAGAAGGAGTTGATCCTGAGCGTATTGGTGTCCTGGGTACAGCACTCGCCGCAAAGCTCGCGATGCACGCAGCCAAAGAA
>JBHEMC010000134.1:0-8983 GCA_046262775.1 Pyrinomonadaceae bacterium
CGGAGCGCGACCCCGCCCAATTTCCATCACTGCGCAGCATTCACCTGAACCACTCAATTCACATAAATTCAACTGTCTAAGTGCTAGTGAAAACTTCAAAGGCTTTACTGAAGCTTGGGCGGGGTCGCGCTCCGCTTGACCCCTTCCTCACTGTAAATTTTTGGAAAATGAGTGGTCTTTAGAAATAGGTGGATGCCAGTGAAGCTTGGAAAGGCTGAGTTTTAGGGGCTAGTGAAAACTGCGAAGCTTGGGCGGGGTCGCGCTCCGCGTGATCCCTTCCTGACTCCAAATTTTTTGCCCAGTGGTTAATCGTAGGCTGTAATCGCTTTTCTAGTTTGGTTTCGAAGTAAGGTCTTTTCGAACAGCGTTACGCATTGTCCATACAACGATCGTACCCGTGGTCATGAGAACCAGCGCAAAACCAAATCCTACTGCCGCGCCGAACGCAGCCCACAGCCACCCAACACATACACTGCTGATGAGATCCCCGACTCCGTTAACCAAAGCCATGGTGCCGAAGCCAGTGCCTCGTACAACATCAGGCAAAAGTTCTGCGGCTAATGAGTCTTCCAAAGTTTCTTCCATGCCGACGTAGGCTCCCGCCAGGACAAATACCAATACCAAAAGCGGAATGCTGCTAATGTTCAAAGCCAACAACAGTGCAGTCAGCGCCCCTATCGCGTATCCCAGCGCGAGTAACACGCGCTTGTTCGCGCGGTCAGCAAGCGCGCCTGCCGGATACGAGACGCCCGCATAAATAACATTGTGAAGCGCGTAAAGACCAACGCTGATCGTCGCCGCGCTGGCGGCGCCGAATTTTGGCGTGAGTGCCTTCACCGCGTACAAGATGATCAGGGAATGTGCGAAGTCGCCCGCGCCGAACAGGCCGACACCATAAAGAAGCCGGGTAAAGTTTCTCGGTAACCCGCG
This sequence comes from Pyrinomonadaceae bacterium, assembly GCA_046262775.1. GTDB lineage: Bacteria > Acidobacteriota > Blastocatellia > Pyrinomonadales > Pyrinomonadaceae > PSRF01. Next base: position 931 of record JBHEMC010000134.1, read on the forward strand.
TAAGGATGCAAGAAACGGATGGGGCTGCGGAGTGCGGTCCGCGGTCTCGCGCACCAAAAACAGAATCGCCGCCACCGCCAAAGCTGCCGGCGCTACTGAAATCCAGAGCACCTGCCGCTGAGTGATTCCAACAGCTAAGAGGGCAAGCGCCACGAGTGGCGCGATGACCGCCCCCAGCGTATCCATAGTGCGCTCGAAGCCGAACGCTCGACCATAGGTCGGCGGCGTGACCGCTTCAGCCAACAACGCCTTTCGGGCCGGTGTGCGCAATCCTCGCGAAATCCAAGCAACCCCTCGACCAATGAGCACTACCGGCCAGGTCGTCGCGGCGGCAATGATGCCCGTAGCGATCGCCATCGTGCCATAACCAAAAGCACAGAGCGGCTTCCGCCGATGCAGCCGGTCTGTCCACCACCCGCCGTATAGCTTGGCCATGCTCGATAGACCATCAGCGACACCTTCAATTGTGCCGAGCGCTGCGGCGGCTACGCCCATCGAAGCAAGCAACGCCGGCAATACCGCCGTCACTGCCTCGTGGCTCAGATCGCTGAATAACGAAGCCATGCCGATGCCGAACACTGTCGATGTCAGCCAACGCGTACTTTTCCGGCGACTGTCAGGGCTCATTGTCAGATGTATCCTCTTCAGCTTGTCAGTTCGGTCGTAGATTGGCCTTCGTCATTCCATGAATCAATCTCTGTGGAGGTAATCATTCGAGGATGCCAGCCTCTAAGTTCTCGCGCGCACGATAAGCGAGATACCTATGTGGTGCTAGTTCAATAACCTTCTCGTACGCGGCTCGCGTAGCAGCCTCGTCACCATGCGTGTTGTGGGGTTGGTTCAAGTGGAATAGGAAGACTGACCGTTAGGATTTAATCGCAGGGCTCATTTCAGCACCGATCCAATGCTTCAACTCTTACGGCTACTTCGGCCGTAATGGTCAACCCTTTTGGCTTTATTTATCGCGCCTCTTTTCATGGGCCGGTCACGCCCTGGTTACAGTTGCACCCGCACAGCCACCGTCTCGCAACAACCGGACGACTGCTTCCTAAATCGTTCCGGCTCCCTGTGTTCACATAAACAACAAGCCTCTTTCGCGGCTTGCTTTGCATTATAGACCTCCACTTTTGACGAAGAACCAGCACAAGTGCTGATGCCCATCCGTCTCATGGTGAATCTGTGCGAGTATATTTGATCACTTCGGCGTCCGAGAGCACGATCAATCCTTCGCCGATCATTTCGTCCAGCACAGGCAATGCGCTAACGATCTTTTCTTCCGAATCAACGATCGTGATCATAATTGGCCGCTCGGTGGGAGTGCCCTGCCAGTTTAAGTGATGGTAGCGCGTAGGCCCCCCGTAACCCTTCAGCGCTTTGAACACCGTGGCTCCAGCAAGGTCCAACATATGCGCCTTTTTCAAAATTGCGTCGTAGAGTAGATCTTCCTCCCAGTAATCACCCTCATCGATGAAGATGCGGAGAATCTTAGCCCGGCCTTCAAGTTTTTCGTGCTTCATTGTGTGATTCGCTTTGGGCTTACGGCTTCCTTTCTACACCACTGTCATCAAACTAGCGGTGGCGTCAATTATTCTCTAAGTTGGCAGGCGCCAGGGCTTCGGTGGTTTCCGGTTCACTACAAGACTCGCATGCAACTCCGCAGAAGCCGGCACGATTCGCGCACGAGTGTCCCCTAGATGTGCGCAATAACGGCAGAATATTTTTAACTCTGCCCTGTAAATAGAGATCTCGTAGCTCGTGCATCGGGTAGTCCCAGTTTTGATCGAGCAGCGCATCGTTTTCCACAGTTCCAAATTTCGCAGATTGACTAATTAGAAACATCGAAAACCACTATAATCGTTTTCAGCATCTTAACCTGCGATCCATTGCTCACTAAGATCGCCCTGCTCGGGAGATAACATCACTTAACCACCGCCACCGGACAGTGCGCATAACGCATCACGCGTTCAGAAACGGACCCGAGAATCCAACGTGTCGCGCGAGTGAGACCGCGACGTCCCATGACGATCATGTCGGCGTGATTGTCCTCGGCGTATCGCAAAATATGCTCGGCGGGATGGCCCACTTCGACTTCGGTTTCCAGTTCAACATTGGCTCTTGTTGCCGCATCTGTAAGTTTGGCGAACTCTTCAGCAAAGTGAGACTTACCCCGATCGAGCATCGCATCAATTTCAACCGATATCGCCGGCTCAGGTAATCGCACGATTCCTAAGACCAACAGCTTCGCATTGAACTTGGCTGAGATCTCCAGACCCAACTCGAAAGCCTTTTGCGACTGTTCCGATCCATCAAAGGCCACCAGAACTGTTTTAATCATTTTGCCTCCCCGTGCGCGACAGTAGCAGTGTGCAAGGCTTCGGCTTCGCGATCAGGTTCAATGATTGTGGAAGGCAGATGATGATGCGGAAGAAAGAATGCGTTCGCCACGACCGTTGGAATAACGGCGCTGGCGATTACCGTGGCCACAATGTACGAGTACTGCGCCTGATCTATTACCCTATGTGAAAGCCCGAAGAGCGCCGAGATGGTGCCAAAGGTTAATCCCGTCGACATTAGAAGCGTTGTGTACATACTGTCGGTCTTCCCGTAGCGATAAAATTTCGTCGCTGGAAAAACACCAACGAACTTGGTAATCGACTTGGCGAAGAACAGAACCACAAACGTGAGCGGCGCAGCGATCAAAGCAGGGATCGAAACAAATGATCCCGCACGAATAAAATAGAATGGTGTTAGGAGTCCAAAAGTTAGCGTGCGCAAACGCCGAATCAAAATATGATCTTTGCCAACCGTGCCCGCCAGCACCATGCCAATCAGGTAAGCGGGGAGTACCGCCTCGCTGCCCGCCCAGGTTGCAAACCCGCCAAGGCCGAACAAAAGCAATAATAGGTACTTGGCTTCGAGCTCGGAGACGCGGTTGCTGTAACGCTTGAAGAAGCGCGGCGTTAGCCATGGCAAAATTGCGAAAATGACCATTGAACCACCGACGAATGCTACCGTCTTCATCGTGAACGGCGCAAAGATCAAACCCAGAGCGATAACAGTTCCAAGATCGTTTACGAAGCAGGCCGCCAGGATAGTTTTGCCGTAAATAGTTGTATTCAGTCCTAACTCCAGCATGACCGCGTAAACGACCGCCACCGAAGTGGTAGATAGCGCTACACCGACCAACCATGAAGGCCTTGCCGGCCAGCGTAATACGTAGTGAGCGATTGCCGCGCAACCGAGGAACGGAGCAAAGAAGCCGACGAGGCCGATTACCGTCGTTTCTTTCCAACGGGCAAAGAAGACCTGGGGATCAAGTTCACAACCGGCAAGAAATGTAAGGACGATTGCGCCCGCCCCGGCGAGGAATGCGATCCAGGGCTGCTGGGCGCCGAGAAAGCTGGCGCCAACTGCCGCGCCGATCACAAGTTGCGCTACGGTGCCGACGACAATCTCTGAGAGTGCGGTCGAGATTCTGAGTTTGATTGCGATGAGGACGGCCAAAAGCGCGAGCCCAACCCATATCGCAGCCAGAAACCAAACCTGTTCCATGGAGTTCTCCTGAACTGGCGGGACAAACAAAAACTCCCGCCGCGCACAACTAATGCTTGGACAGGAGTTATCATTCCAGGCGTCTGGACGGTTTAGGCGAACTCCATCACCTTTAACGAAACTATGCGCAGTCATTATTGCCAGCACCAAGGCCACAGTCAAGAAAACATTTTCTCAGGAATTGTTTCGTGGCCGCTGAAGGTGTGATGCATCGAACTGATAGTGTAAGATAACACTGCTTCAGGTGATGGAGTTCGCCTAATAACCATCTGGGCCGCTGGTGGTCGAGATTGATGACTCCTTTTCATTCGAGCGGGTGTTTCTCGGTCGCATGAAAAGGAGTTTTTGCGTTTAAGTGGGCCGAGTGACGATCCTTCGAGGAGATTAAAGTGGACACACTGACGAAATACCTGGCCGTGGCCGGAGGTGGAGCAGTTGGCGCAATGCTGCGTTATTACATTACGCTCTCAGGTCTCTCGCGCACGGCGCAACCCTTTCCGACCGCCACGTTTGTCATCAACACCACCGGCTCTTTCATCATTGGATTCTTTCTCACGCTGGTCACTGAACGAATACCCATAAATCCCCATGTGCGCCTGGCGGTCGCGGTCGGCTTTGTTGGGGCTTACACAACGTTTTCAACCTTTGAGTACGAGACCGCCAGACTCATCGAAGGCAAGGATTTTCTCTACGGCTTCCTCTATGTTGTCTTAAGTTTTGCGGTGGGATTTGGCGCGGTGTGGGCTGGAATAGTGCTGGCCCGCGAAATTGAACACCTTCCCGCAACCAGTCACATTGCTCAACCGCAGTCATGGCAACAAAGTGAGCCAGCGGTCGAACAGGGATCGCCAGAGTCACTCGGGGCAGTACAGGGTCGCGTAAGAGATAAATCACAGGAGGTGCGGCGTTGATGAAGGGAACGCTACAGCCGGCGATGAAACTGACGATCTCCGTCGGCGGTGATGAGCGGCGCGCGCATCATCCGCTTTATCAGGAAGTTCTGCGCGTACTTCATGAAGAAGGTGTATCCGGCGTGACGCTAACCAAAGGAGTGCTGAGTTTCGGGGTCCGGCGGTCGATTCATTCCATGATGAACGAAATTACGATAGACAATCTCCCAATCATCATCGAAGCGGTAGACGAAGGGACAAAAATTGAGCGCGCGGCGACTTTGGTCGCGGAGATGCTTGGCGAACATGGTCTGGTTGAATTGCAGCCTACGATGATCGCTTCTCGGGGGCGAGAGGATGAGGAAAGGAACAACGTTAATGCTTGAAAAGGGTCCGGCGAAAAAGCTCATCGTTTATGTCAACGCCTTACAGCATTACAAGGCTCAGCCAGTCTACGAAGCACTCGTGCAATTTCTTCATCGTCACGGCTGCGACGGCGCCACGGTGACTAGAGCGATTGCGGGCTATGGCGAGAGCGGCAAGGTTCACGAGGCGCATCTCTTCAGCATGACCGAGGACGTGCCCATGCGCGTCGAAGTGGTTGAGTCCGAACAGAAGATCAACGCGCTGCTTCCATTCATTTATGACATGGTCGACAAAGGATTGATCGAGGTCCAGGACACCGAAGTTATCAAACACACGTCGCACAAGGCTAAAGCGGAGGAGACCGAGGCCATGAAACACGACAAGCTTGAAGGTCGCGCCAAGATGATTCGCATTTATGTGGGCGAAGATGATCGATGGGAAGATGAGCCGCTGCATGAAGCAATCGTCAAGAAGCTACGAATGATGGATATAGCCGGCGCAACCGTTTATCGCGGTCTGATGGGCTTTGGCGCGCAGCAACGAATGCATCGATCCGGTTTTCTTGGCCTGTCTCGCGATCTGCCCATCATGATCACGATCATCGATTCGGAAGACAAGATTCGGCGGGTGCTGCCGGTGTTGGACGAAATGGTTGACGAGGGACTCATCGCACTATCGGACGTCGAGATTATTAAGTACACGCACTCAGAGCGAGCTTCGTAATAATGACAATAATCATGGAAGCTTTCGAACAGAGGGGGAGTTGTGAAAACGGTCGCGCTTTTAATCATCTCAAACGCATTTATGACAGTGGCTTGGTACGGACATCTTAAGTACAAGAAGGCGCCGCTCCTGGCTGCCATAATCGTCAGTTGGGGCATTGCTTTGTTTGAATATGTATTTCAAGTTCCTGCCAATCGAATCGGTTCAAACTACTTCAGCCTGACGCAACTAAAGATCATGCAGGAATGCATCACCTTGGTTGTCTTTACTGTGTTTGCGGTTCTGGTTTTTCGAGAACCGCTGCGCTGGAACAATATAGTTTCTTACAGTCTGCTTGTGGGAGCTGTGGGATTTGCTTTTTGGCCGCGATGATCGCCTCTATAGACACAAGTCAGGAAGCCGCGAGGTCTCTCGCTTCTGAGATCGCGGAACTCTATCAGCTTCCTTCACTGCGTCCGCTGATTGATAGCAGCCACGCGCTCGCGACTCGCAACGAATTGAGCGTCGCAGTGATCGGCCGATTCAAAGCGGGTAAGAGCAGCTTTCTAAATCATTTTTTGGAACGAGAACTACTACCGGTCGGCGTTACTCCGGTAACGGCCATCGTAACTGAGATAGGGTATGGCAAGAACGAAAAAGCAACGGTCCATTATCTCGACGGCCGCACCGGCGTAGTTAGCCTGGATAATATTCGGCACTTCATCGCAGAAAGCGAGAATCCTGGAAACGTCAAACAGGTTTCTGTGCTCAAGGTTGAGCTGCCTGAGTTAGCGGGAATGCGCGCCCTGCGTTTCGTAGACATGCCCGGACTCGAAAGCGCACTGGCGCACAATACTGAAGCCGCACTGACGTGGCTCCCAAACGTCGGTTTAGCACTTGTTGCTGTCAGTGTCGATCCGCCACTCTCAAAGCAGGACATCGCGCTGCTCAAGACTGTTTACGAATACACTCCTAAAGTTTCGATTCTCCTGACCAAGGTTGACCTGCTCAATGAATCAGAACGCGAGGAAGTGGTAACCTTCGTTCGCGAACGTCTAACGCAAACGTTTGGCGCGGCACCAGAAGTCTTTTCCTACTCAGTCCGGGCGGGTTATGAGGATCTCAAGGCGCAGTTACGGGAATTGCTAATCCATGTAACCTTGGCGCAGTTTGAAGAAAGTCGCAACGCAGTCCTTAACCGCAAGCTCGAAACCCTACTGCTCGAATGTCATGACTACCTTACGCTGGCATTAAAATCAGCGGAGACGCTTGGAGTCGATCGTGACGAGCTGAAACGGCAGGTCATCGGCGAGAAAGAAGCGTTGGACGAACTCAAATCTGAGTTGCGTTTGGTTGTGAATAACGCCGCTGCTGGAACGCGCGCCACTGTGGCAAAGCGTTTGGACAATCATCGCCAAACACTTGAAGCGCGGCTGTCTTCAGAATTGCAGAAACAATTTCCCACATGGAGTAGCAGTCTGAGTCTGGCGCTGGAATCTTTTGAAGCTTGGTTGAACGAGTCGCTCACCAAAGAATTAATAGGCATCTCGGTTAAAGAGCGCGAAGGACTATCGGAGCCCTTGGACAAACTCAGGAACCCGATTTTTCGCAGCTTGCAGAACTTTCGTGACCGTTTATCGGATCAGACGAACCGAGCGTTTGGTGTGCCGTTGCGCACGAGTGAGTCTGAGATCGTGATTGACGAGCCGCGCAGTCCAGACATTTATGTGGGCAAGATTTTCGATCGCAACTGGGAATTATTGTCACCGGCTACTCCAATGTCTCTATTCAAGCCGCTTGTGCGGCGGCATTTCCTGGGGACGCTGCCTTATATGGTCGAAAAGAATTTGTCGCGTCTCGCAACGCAGTGGGACGAGACCATCCGCGCAGCGATGATGCAGCTTTTGAATGAAGTAAATCGGCGACTTGACGAGTTAATCAATATAGTCGAGCGCATGATCATGACGACCGACGACGAAGCCCCGAATTTGCGTACTGACATCGAACGCGTGAGCAGTTGTCTGAAAGGACTTAGCGCTCTGGCAAGTTAAACGTAACCTCAACGAATACCTTATCTGCTTCTGACAAATATTTCACATCGGCTTGCCCGACAAGGCTTGGACGGAAGTTGAAAAAGCAGCTGAGATAAATCCACGCGTTTTCGATTTGGTGTCATCAATCTGTATCGGGCAAAGTATGGGGACGCGCTTAGATTCTTCAACAGTACGCCACTAGAAAAGGGCCCTCGTTGTGGTCATTTCAAACTGCTACAGCACTATTTCAGCTTTGGCGAGATGACGACGCATCAACTCTGATCGAAAAATCTTTGCGAGATTATCCAAAGGACGAAGGAGGAGTAGGGACGAGCGTCAAAGCCATGATACTAGCCAAAGCGGGCAAGGCGCACGAAGCAGAGGAAGCAATTCGGCTCGCTTAAAAGCTCGGAAAGAATTCGGCCATTTTCATCACACGACTTTCCACATTGCCTCGGCGTATGCGCTGATGAACAAACCCGACGAAGCCCTTAGCTTGCTCAGTTCACC
>JBHEMC010000135.1:0-8871 GCA_046262775.1 Pyrinomonadaceae bacterium
GGATATAGGTGGTCGCTATTCCGCGTTGTCGTATTTCGGAATGGTCCCTGCCGCAATTATGGGGCTCAACATCAAACGTCTGTTAAACGACGCTGCTATTTTGCAAAGCGATATCCTTCATCAGATCAATGACAACAGCGCATTCAAGGTCGGAGTCACACTCGGCGAATGTGCCAACGCCGGACGCGATAAGGTGACCTTCGTGATGAATGACCGACTATCATCGCTCGGGCTGTGGATAGAACAATTGATCGCTGAAAGCACTGGGAAAGAAGGGAAAGGCATGCTTCCAGTTGCGGGCGAACAGCTTGGTGACCCAAACGTTTACGCGGCGGACCGTGTGTTCGTTTCTGTGTCCCTTGAAGACTTTGCTCCGGACGTTAGTCGAAAGCTCCAAGCGCTCTCAAAGGCGGGTCACCCAATAATTATGCGCCAGCTCGATAATGTCTACGAATTGGGGTCCGAATTTCTGGCGTGGGAGTTTGCGACCGCCTGCGCCGGCTGGCGGCTCGGCATCAATCCTTTCGACCAACCGAACGTTCAGGAGGCTAAAAACGTTACGAAAAAACTTCTGCACACGTATTCAACCGACCACTCATTGCCGCAGCCGGACAGTGTTGCAGGTGATGGAACTCTGAAAGTGTTTGTGAGTCCACAGCAATCTCCTTCGCGCTCTGTTGTTGACCTCATTGGGAGTTACGTGAACCAAACCCGCAACGGCGACTACATCGCGCTTCTGAGTTACATCGATCAGACAGCGGAAACAGAAGCGTTGCTCGAGAAGATCAGGTTGCTGCTGCGCGATGCAACTCGTTGCGCGACAACAGTGGGGTTTGGCCCGAGGTACCTCCATTCGACCGGCCAACTGCACAAAGGTGGTAAGAACACAGGTGTGTTTTTTATCTTAACCGCTGATGACAGCACTGATTTTGAAGTTCCCGGTGAGCCCTATACGTTCGGTATTTTGAAACAGGCCCAGGCACTCGGAGATTTTCAGGCTCTCGCCGCTCACGAGCGCCGGGTGATAAGAATCGACGTGGGCGCCGACGTTGGCAATGGATTGCGTGCTTTGGGGCAAGTGATCTCTCAAGCCTTTACTGGGAAAGGCACGTCGGCTGACTGAATATGGCTAGACCAAATACACCACTGGCAAACATCGGATTGATCGGTCTCGGTGTCATGGGTCAGAACCTGACGCTGAATATTGAACGCAATGGTTATTCAGTCGCAGTCTATGATCGCGAACCGCCGGTGCTCGAACGATTCTTTTCCGCTCACCCCGATAAGCACATTGCAGCTGCGAACTCTCCAGAAGAGCTTGTGCGATCGCTTGAGCGACCACGCAAGATTATTTTGTTGGTCAAAGCCGGACCGCCTGTCGATTGGACGATAGATCTCGTGAAGCCGTTCCTCCAGAAAGGCGACATCATTATCGATTGCGGCAACTCGCATTTCGGCGATACAGAAGGTCGTCAAAATTCGCTCAAGGCAGATGGTCTGTACCTGATTGGATCCGGTACTTCGGGTGGAGAAAAAGGTGCATTGTGGGGACCGAGCCTGATGCCTGGTGGGGACCGTGAAGCGTACGAGCAGATTCGTCCAATTTGGGAGGCCATTGCAGCGAAGGTGGCAGACGGGCCATGCGTCACATACATTGGACCCGGTGGTGCAGGGCACTTTGTGAAGATGGTCCACAACGGCATCGAGTATGGCGATATGGAGTTGATCGCCGAAGTGTATGGCGTCATGCGAGACGCTTACCGGATGCACGCCACTGAAATGGCGGATCTGTTCGACGAGTGGAATAAGGGTGAGCTTGAGTCGTACTTGATCGAAATTACAGCAAAGATCTTGCGAGTGATAGATCCGCAAACCAACAGACCACTGGTCGACCTGGTGTTGGATGAAGCGGAACAGAAAGGTACAGGGAAGTGGACGAGTCAACTTGCTTTGGATCTTTCGGTACCGATCCCAACCATCGACTCATCGATCACGGCTCGCGTGATCTCTTCACGCAAAGATGAACGTAAGCGCCTGAATGAGAGCGCTAGTGGGCCAGGAGAAGTTGCGGTCGGAGACCCAAGCGCAGATATACGTGACGCGTTACGTGATGCGCTGTACGCCGCAAAGATTTGTTCGTACGCTCAGGGGATGACTTTGATCAAAGCAGGCTCAGATTCGTTCAATTGGAGCATAGATTTGAGCGAGGTCGCGCGTATCTGGCAAGGTGGCTGCATCATTCGCGCGCGGTTCCTCGGCAAGATCAAAGAGGCGTACTTGCGCAATCCTATGCTGAAGAATCTGCTGTTGGACGAAGATTTCAATTCGCGAGTGGATAAAGCGCAAAAGGCGTGGCGCATGTTAATAGCGATGGCGATTTCACGAGGTCTCCCGGTTCTGGCGATAACTTCAAGCTTGGGCTATTTCGATATGTATAGAAGCGCCAACTTGCCTTTGAATTTGACCCAGGCGCAACGCGATTTTTTCGGCTCGCACATGTACCGGCGCGTTGATGATGCGACGTCAAAGCCTGTGCACACCGAATGGGAAGAGCTTTTGAAAGAACAGCAACATTGAATCGTCTTCTCTCAGCGTTTCGCAGCAATGTCTCTGCGTTGTCGTGGAGCGATAGCAATTGGATTGTTCCCATTAAACGCACAGGGCATAGAAACGCTAAGGACGCTGGAGGATTTTGGGCCAACTGTGGTGCGACTCAACGTTTTTGAAACACCGGCCGACGTAGCCCGCGCCGCGGTGGAGCATTTTATTGCCGCCAGTCGCGAAGCGATTGCGACGCGAGGTCGATTTGCGGTTGCGCTCTCAGGCGGTTCTACGCCACGCAAAACTTACGAACTGCTCGCAACGGAAGAATTGCCATGGGAGGCAATTCACGTCTTTTTCGCCGATGAACGTTGCGTGCCGACCGATGATGCTCGCAGCAACTACCGCCTTATATACGAATCGCTGATTTCCCGAGTCTCGCTGCCGCCCGCGAACGTTCACCGGATGAGGGGCGAAGTTGTTCCGGACACAGGCGCACGGCTTTACGAGGCCGACTTGCGTACTTACTTCTCGAACAAAGAGTGGCCCGGTTTCGATCTTGCCACGCTCGGCCTTGGTGTTGACGGCCACATTGCTTCGCTGTTTCGAGGTACAAAGGCGCTTCAGGAAACAACAGCCTGGGTTGTGGCAAACAGAGCTCCGGATGACTTGTGGCGTCTCACGTTGACACTCCCTGTCATCAATCATTCGCACTCGGTTCTGTTCCTTGTGACCGGTGCCGACAAGGCAGGGGCCGTTTCCCAGACTCTGCGTGAACCTTCCCTAACTTCAGGATTACCCGCCCAAAATGTCCAGCCAATTGCTGGTGAATGTGTTTGGCTTATGGATAAGGCCGCCGCCTCATCAATCTAACCCAATCCAGTCTATTTCACGCCTCACAGTTCATTCTGAATGCGCTGAAGTCGTACAGAACGGTAGGCGCTCCGCACAAATGCCATACGCGTATCAGATAACGCGAGTGAAACTCCTCGGTCAAACCCTCTGAAGCTTGGCTGAAGGAATCGGGCATAAGACTTGCCACTTTTCGAAACGTTACCTCACTTCCCTGAAAGCCCGGCTGACCTTGTTTGGAGGAATGCAATGAGGTTTCTAGAAAAATTTTTCCAGCATGAGCTGGCAATAGACCTGGGTACGGTAAACACACTCATATACGATCCTGAAACGGGAATTCTTCTCAACGAGCCGTCAGTAGTGGCGGTTGATAAATACGACGGAGAGGTGATTTCGGTTGGTCATCAGGCACAAAAACTGATTGGTCGTGAACCGCGTGGAATAGAAGTGCACCGGCCGATTCGTTCAGGAACGATCTTCAACTTCGAGGTGACACAGAAGATGTTGCGTTCGTTCCTGCTGCGGGTAATGGACGGATATCGTCGCGGTCATTTCGTGGTTGGCATACCAGGGTCGGCCACGGCAGTCGAACAAAGATCAGTGCGTGACGCTGCACACTGTGCGGGCGGCAGCCGAATTGATCTTGTTGACGAGGGACTGGCGGCAGGGTTTGGCGCGGGCCTCGATTTCGAGGACGAGCGCGCACACCTGGTTGTTGATATCGGTGGCGGGACGACCAACATTGCCGTTGTTGCTTCCGGAGGTGTCGTGAATTCGATGAGTTTGCCTGCTGCCGGAAATGCGATGGACGAAGCGATTCGCGATTATGTAAAGTCCAAGTATTGTCTTCAGATTGGTGAATACACCGCCGAGATGGTGAAGAAAGAACTTGGTGCCGACGCTGAGGAATGTGAAGAAGATCTTTTCGAAGATCGAAGCGTAGAAGTGGTCGGCAAACATTTGATTGACGGCTCGCCCTGCGCTATGAAAGTGACCCCTTCGGAAGTTCGCGAAGCGCTTGAACCAGTGGTGACCGAGATAGTTACAGGAGTCCGGCGCGTGATCGAAGATGCGCAACCCGAAGTTGTAGGGGATATCTACTACTCCGGAGTCATTGTCACCGGAGGAGGTTCATTGCTGAAAGGCATGAAGGAACGATTACGTAGCGAACTGAAGTTGCATGTGACCGTGCCGGAGAATCCAATTACGACAGTAGTATTGGGTGCGGGTACGTTGTTGAACTCGCCTGAAAGGTTGCGTCGTTGTTCGATTAGGCAGGATGTGCCCGTGTGGCAAGCATCCGAGGAACTCGTGGTCAGCTGGTAACGGATTTCTTTGCCAGAAAAATTGTTCTACAGGTCTGTTCGTTACTGACTTTAGCGAAGTGCGATTGTTTATGGGTCTGTCTGACAAGTATCATTGCCGGATTGCAATGCCCCAGGGACCATCGCCGGCGCTGATCGTTGCAAGCACCGCATTCTTCGCGACATCGATCACCGACACGTCATTCGAAAGACCGTTTGCCGTGTAGAGCTTGTTACCATCAGGTGATATCGCAATTCCCCAGGGTCGCTGGCCGACCGGTATTAACGTCAAAACGTCAGCCGAGCCGGTATTAATTACTGCAACAGAATTTCCACGGCCGGTAGCTACAAACAATTTTTTGCCATCATTTGATATTGCCATGCCTTTGGGCTTCAGCAGTGGAACGTCAGATCCGCGCGGCAGCGATATTGTTTTGATTACTGTTCGGGCGTTTGCATCAATCACTGACACCGTGTTGCCGTTTTCAGCAGATACGTAAGCGCGACTACCGTCTGGCGAAAACACCACTTCCCGCGGTCGGGCGCCGACAAGGAAAGTTTCCATAACCTGGTTTGTTTGGGCGTCGATTACCGAAACAGTGCTACTACTTTCGGAAGTGACATATACCCATCGCTGATCCGGGCTGATCGCGATCCCTTCCGGCTCGAGCCCGACAGGCAAAGAGGCGATGATCTGATTTGTCCTTAAATCTGTCACTGATAGCGTTCCGGCATCCTCATTTGCTATGTAGAGTCGCGACGCGTCTTTGTTCACCACAAACTGTTCCGGGTCTGTTCCGGCGTCAAACTTAGTAATTACCCGTTGAGTCGCAACATCAATCACTGCAATCTTGTCTTCTCCCTGCGATTGGTTGGTTGGATAACTCAACGCCACCCAGATTGTCTTGCCGTCTGGACCAGGGCGGATGCCGCGAGGTCGAGCGCCTACCTTTATGGTTGCTACCGCGCGGTCCGATTTGAGATCGATGACAGTGATTGTCCCGTCCCGTTCATTCGAAACAAACGCCAGTGATCCACTCAAACTATGTCTGCAATTGGTCGATAGAACAAGAGCGAGGAAAACCAGAACCAGTAATGAAGCGCGTTTCGTGTTGCTTGTCATTGTGGTTGGTTCAGGCTCATCTTAGTTGCCGCTTAACTACTGATGCGATGGTTCGAGCTGAAATCATCGTTCAGAGTGTGTCTTGAGCGGCTCTAACTCGTTCACATTGCAGTTCAAATGTGGTTGGTCAGGATTTGACAGGTCAATCTTCTCCCATGAGATTCTGTATCCCGGTCGTCGAGAAATTCCAAAAATTCGCAAGAGTGGCGCGCCGATGCGCCAGGCTGCTAAACGATCGAAGAGCGCGTAGTCACCGACGCGGAATTCTTTGATTAGACAATCACCACGCCTCAATTCGCCCTGGACCTCCTGAATGCGGCCGATGGCAGTACCGTTGCGGCTGATGACCTGCTTACCTAATAAAAGTTCAAGTCGAACTTCACGTTTACCCATCTCATGCTCCCGGTATTCGACCGATCACCTTGCGACGCAACCACATCTCCCACGCAAGCGCAGGTGTTTTCTCAGCGTCAACTCCTACAGTAATTGTCGTTCCGCTGACAACTACCTTGCTCCAGGGAATGCGGATCGGGTCTTCTCCTCCGAAACGCCGCGACAACTTCTTTGCGATGCGTGCAAATAAAGGATGAATGCGCGCTGCTCGCGTGACTGCCCCAACCTCGATGTGCGAAATACGTGGTTGCCGTGCGTCATCAAACGACATGATGATCCCGTCGCATTTACCCATGTTCCGCTGATTGCGATCGACGAGTTGCTTATCAAGGCAGTCGCGCACCAGATTCACTTCAGCCACCTCCCAAAATTTGTAAGGGTATTGTGACCACAGCCAAAACAAATGCGAGGCCGATGATCAGGATCACGATGAGATTTGAAAACCAACTGTTTCCACTTTGTGCAATGTAATGACTGTCGTTCATCAAAACGAGAAAGGGAACGATCGATATCGGCAGAGTTGCCGCAGTTAAAGCCATAGAGAATATTGTTAACTTCAGTGGATCGATACCTACTAGTACTAACAGCATTGCCAGAAGAATGATGATGGTGTATGTCAAACTGAAACGAGCTTCCGCAAGTGGCCTTTGATTTTCGCTCCAGTTCCAACCGTACCCCTGAGCTGCGAGATAGGCGATCTCGAGCGTAACTTCCAACGAGGCGCCCAGACACGCTATGCCCAGTGACGCCACAAACAACCAGAAACCCCACCAGCCAAACACCGGAACGAGAAGAATCGGCAGCTGGGCATAGTGATCGACCTTGATGCCGAGAGGTATCAAAACAACTGCGGCGAGAACCAGCACAGCGACTGAAATCAGGCTCCCAAAACTCATCCCGCATGCAGCGATAATCCGGTTCACCGGAAGATAAGTCTCGTCCCAATGGTCCTCGATTGCGCCTGACGAATAGAAGAAGAAAAGGTACGGTGAGATCGATGCACCAAGGATCGACACCGCGATGAACCAATAGCGCAACCTATCGTGTGCAGGCAAGCTCGGCAACGCTCCACGGAGCGTTGCCGACCACGACGGGTGCATTAAGTAAGCGCCAACAACCAGGCAAAGAGTAACGAGCCCAAGCAACGACACACCTTTTTCGATTACGCCAAACGTGCCCTTCCAGATCAGTAGCCAAATAACAATGCTGACCGGCACCGCCCACCACTGAAACCCAATCCCGGTGGCAAGTTCTAGCGCCACACACACGCCTCCAAACTCAGCGCCGAGTACGAGCAAGCACACAGCGGCGATAACGAGGAACAGGAACAAGAAATATGGATAGCCAAACCGCTCGCGAATTGCGTCGGGGATCGTGTGGCCGCTTACGGCAGCAAGACGACCTGATTGTTCAACGAGGAAAATTATGCAGATACCGCCCAACAGGATGGCCCATATTAATTGATATCCAAACTCGGCACCGGCTTGAGCGGCAGTAGCAATCGAACCAATTTCCAAAAAACCGCCGACGCTGGTAACGATACCAAGAGCGATCTCAAAAACTTTTTTCATCGTCCGGCTGACTCGACTTCCAACCGTTTTGAAAGTGCGTCGAGCGCCTGACGTTGAATTGCGAGTACCGTTATTTCATCGTTCATTGCATTTGAATCCCTTGTTTCAAATGCCTGCCTGATAGCGGGAAGAGTTTTTATCACCTGGTCCAGGATTGTAGTCAGTTGGTCGCGATAATCCTGCGATACGTCGAAGCTGCGAATCGTGGTTTGTTCATCTTGCAGGTTTTGCTGGGCGACGTTAATAGTCCGGCTTGCATACGCTGCGGGAACCGATGCATTGGCTTGCGCTGCGGTTACCCAATCTACAGTGGCCATAAAAGAAGCGATGGTTTTAATTTCCGGCTGCAGTTTCTCGGCCGGCGTTTTCCCGCCACACGAAGTTGCGAACAAGGTTGACGTCAACAGGATGGTAACGACTTTTTTTCGCAATGCAGATTATCCCTTAATAAATAACTGTTGCCGGTCGCGCCGGAGGTCGCGGGTTTCGGCCTCACGCAGCCAACCCGCAAACAGCGCCAAACCGGCAACGACATAAACAAGACCCGCAGGGATCCACATGATTAAACCACCAAGTTGTTGATCTTCGAGTGGAGTCAACCCCCATGAGTTCGTGAGGCCAACATAGCTCGGGTACCAGACAGTTGTTGAGAAAGTAATGAACGCGCCAAGAAGTCCGCTATGCACGGAAGTTGTGAAAACGTAGAGCACAGCAGCGCCATAACCCATCAGCCCTCGACGCCCGTGAATTAGCGCCCACCAGAATAGTAGTGCTGAAAGTAAAAAGCTGAGATGTTGTGCTGTATGGATCCATTCGCTGCGCAGGACTGCTTCGAATAAAGCGGGCACATGCCAGGTCCACAGTGCTACTGCATGAATTAACCATGCCACGAGTGGAATGGTGACAGTTTGCCAGGTAGTTTGCAGCCATCCCAATTTTCCGATCGAACCAATGCGGCGCGACCAGTTCAAAGGTAAAGCCCACATAAACGCAATGAGTGGCTTGCCCAGAACGAGCAATGGCGCGGCGACTAACATCAACACCTCGTGTTGAGTCATGTGAGCGGAAAAAAGAACGCGTCCCCACG
>JBHEMC010000136.1:0-8866 GCA_046262775.1 Pyrinomonadaceae bacterium
TGTTATCGCAGACTCAGATTTCAAAATGGTCGGAAAAGAAACCCAGGGTTTGAGCTAAGAAGAAGTAGCCTCAGGTTTCACGCAAAGAACTGGAGAAGATTGTGGGTCAAAAAGTTCATCCTTACGGATTTCGGTTGGGCTACAACAAAGACTGGCATTCCCACTGGTTTGCAAAAAAACAGTTTGGTGAATTCCTGTTGGAAGATTTGCGGCTTAAGCGCGATCTAAAGCAACGCTTTGCGGGCGCCGGTGTGTCGCACGTGGATATAGAGCGCGCGGCAAACCGATTGAAGATCATTATCTACACCTCGCGCCCCGGCATCATTATTGGACGCAAGGGTGCTGAGATCGACAAACTCAAGACCGATCTCTCCGCAAAGACGGGACGGGAAGTGCTGGTGTCGATCCAGGAGATCCATAAGCCGGAACTGAATGCACAGTTGCAGGCAGAAAAGATCGCAGCGCAATTGGAAAAACGGATCGCATTTCGTCGCGCGATGCGAAAGGCGGTGGAAGAGTCCCTGCGTTTTGGCGCGCAGGGAATCAAGGTAAAGGTAAGTGGACGGCTTAACGGTGCTGAGATCGCTCGCAGTGAGTGGCACCTTCAGGGACAGTTGCCATTACACACTTTGCGCGCAGACATTGATTACGGTCTGGCAGAGGCGCGCACGACGTTCGGGCAGATTGGCGTGAAAGTTTGGATCTACCGGGGCGAGATCATGGATCCAAGAGCAGCGATGGCACGCGGTACAGGCTCAGATCCAATCAACGAAACGAGAACCGGGGAACGAGAACGGCGACCGCGTACACGTCGTGAACGGGAGGGTGGTTCTGACGGGAGACGGCCGCGCGGAGAAAACGGATAGATTTGTCCGACGATCTTCAGATTGTCGTTCTTAGTCGACGACAGACTTAAGTATCGAACAAGGTTAAAAGCTATGTTGATGCCCAAAAAAGTTAAGCACCGAAAGCAGATGCGCGGACGTATGACCGGTGTCGCTACTCGTGGCAGCGAGATCAGCTTCGGTGAATATGGTCTGAAGAGTTTGGAACCCGCGTGGATTACGGACCGGCAGATTGAAGCAGCCCGAATCGCTATGACGCGACACATCAAACGCGGCGGCAAGATCTGGATCAGAATGTTTCCCGATAAGCCAGTCACAAAGAAGCCGGCAGAAACGCGTATGGGCAAAGGCAAGGGAGCGCCTGAATACTGGGTGGCAGTTGTGAAGCCTGGCCGGATTCTTTACGAGATCGAAGGCGTCGACGAGAAGACGGCGCGCGATGCGATGCGGCTCGCAGCTCAGAAACTACCCATCAGGACAAAGTTTGTGACCCGCGCCGATCAAGAAGGAGGCGCGATCGTATGAAGAAGCGCGAAGAGTTGGACAAGTATCGCGAAATGGGCGAGGACGAACTGACGGCGGAAGCCGCACGTCTAAGAGAGTCTCTCTTTCGCTTGAATTTCAAATTGGCATTAGGTGAGGTTGATGCGGTAAAGCGCATCCGACAGGAAAAGAAATCGTTGGCGCGAATTCAAACAATTACCCGGCAACGTCAGCCCCAGACAAACAGCTAAGAGCAAAAAGAATGGCAGAGAATCAGGAAAATATTATCGACACTCCAGCACAGACTTCGGCAGAAGCGTCGTCCAGGCCACCGGCCCGTCGTTCGCAGAAAATCGGAACAGTTGCTTCCGACCGCATGCAGAAGACAGTTGTGGTCCGGGTCGACCGGTTGGTGCGTCACCGAAAATACCGGCGGTACGTGCGCCGCACGTCAAAATTTATGGCCCATGATGAATTGGGAGCGACGATTGGCGACAAAGTACGAATTATCGAAACGCGCCCCTTGTCTGCTCGCAAGCGTTGGCGCGTCGTGGAGATTGTGCAGAAGGCTGCGAAGTAAAATTTCGAATTTCGAAACGCGCGTCTTCAGCTTCGCGAATCGAAATGCGCAATTCAGAATGAGGGTTTCGTTATGATTCAGATGCAAACCTCGCTTGAGGTTGCTGACAATTCGGGCGCTCGTCGCGTGGAGATGATCATGCCCATCGGTGGCTCGACGGGAAAAATTGCGAGCCTTGGCGACCGTATTAAGGTGACGGTAAAGGAAGCATCTCCTGATGGCACGATAAAGAAGGGAACGGTTCAAGAGGCGGTGATCGTGCGCACTCGGAAAGAGGTGAGGCGGCCGGACGGAACCTACGTTAGGTTCGACCAGAATGCGGCAGTACTGATTAAGGAAGATGGGACGCCGATTGGGACCCGCGTGTTTGGTCCAGTTGCGAGAGAGTTGCGCGACAAGAACTTCATGAAAATCGTCTCGCTCGCGCCGGAGGTGATTTAGCAATGAGTGGCCATAAACGTTCAAAGATAAAGAAGAACGATCAGGTTGTAATCATCGCAGGTCGAGACAAAGGCAGGCGTGGTCGTGTGCTGGAAGTAGCACCGGGGGTCGGCAAGGTAAAGGTCGAAGGCGTGGGAATGATCAAACGGCATCAGAAGGCAAATCCGGCGGCGAATCGTGGTGGCGGAATTGTGGATAAAGAGAGTTATATCAGTATCTCGAACGTGCAATTGATCGATCCACAGTCAGGCAAGGCGACCCGCGTTAGGTATGAAGTTGAAAGTGACGGCACGAAGTCGCGCGTCGCCGCGACTAGTGGACACTCACTTGAAAAGTAAGCAGTAAATCGTTAAGCGCGATTTACGATTCCGATTATCGATTTCCGAGGACGAGATGGCTGCAAGGTTAAAAGAGCGATACCAGAAAGATGTGGCGCCGCAAATTGCTAAAGAGTTCACTATCCGAAATCTCATGGCGATTCCGCGGATTGAAAAGATCGTAATCAACATGGGCATGGGCGAGGCAATTGCGAACGCGAAAGTCCTCGACACGGCTGCCGACGAGCTGCGCGCTGTTACGGGCCAGAAGCCGGTGATCACGAAAGCTAAAAAGTCGATCGCGTCGTTTAAGTTGCGCCAGGGAATGCCGATAGGCGTCGTCGTCACTCTTCGCGGTGATCGCATGTATGAATTCCTGGATCGTCTGGTCTCAGTGGCGCTTCCTCGCGTGAGAGATTTTCGTGGCGTATCGCCCAAGGCTTTCGACGGCCGTGGCAACTACACAATTGGCATCCGCGAGCAGTTGATCTTTCCGGAGATCGACTTTAACAAGGTCGACAAGTTGAGAGGTATGAACATTTCAATTGTCACGACGGCCCGTAACGATGAGCAGGCGCGATCATTACTGAAGGCATTGGGGATGCCTTTTAGAACCTAAACTGTGACAGTGGGAACGACTGACGAAAATATGGCCAAGAAATCATTAATAGCTAAGGCGGGCCGAAAGCCAAAATTTTCTGCCCGTGCATATACCCGGTGCAAACGTTGTGGGCGTCCGCGCGGATATCTGCGGAAGTTCAACCTCTGCCGTATCTGTTTCCGCGAGTTGGCGCTGCAAGGGCAGATTCCGGGTGTAGTTAAATCAAGCTGGTAGCAACATTGCCAGTCTGCGTGCTCATACCGTTGGCAATTGGCAATGGCAACTGGCAAATCGAAAATTGGAGTAACTTAGATGACTGATCCGATCGCCGATATGTTAACGCGAATTCGTAATGCCATTTCGGCCAAGCATTCGCGTGTGGATATCCCGGCTTCGAAATTGAAGCTTGAGATCGCCCGCATACTCAAGGAAGAAGGGTACATCAATAACTTCGTGATCAAAGGCGAAGGTCTCAAGCGCACCATCCGTATCTTTCTCAGGTACGACGCACGCGGTACGTCATCGATTACGCATCTGCAAAGAATTTCCACGCCGGGGCGGCGTGTTTATGTTGGTTCGAGTGAAATACCTAAGGTGCTTGGCGGTTACGGTATCAACATCGTCTCCACTTCGAGGGGTCTGATGAGCGGCAAAACTGCCCGTCGTGAAAATGTCGGTGGAGAATTGCTGGCGCAAATCTACTGATCGTTGTCGGATTGATGTGAAGAAGCAATAATCGTGAAGCTGCGAACGACGAAAGAAAGACGATCGGCTATTAAAAGTTGGAAATAAGACTATGTCGCGAATAGGAAAAAAAGCGATTGCCCTGCCGAAGGAAGTTACGGTTACGATCAAAGAGCAGGAACTAGAGGTCAAAGGGCCCAAAGGCACTTTGAAGACGCCAATTCCGCAAGGCATCACGTTCAAGCAAGAAGGTGAACAACTGCGCGCCGAACGTACTTCAGATGATCTGGCAGCGCTGCATGGGCTGGCGCGAGCACTTGCGAATAACGCGATTGTCGGCGTAACGCAAGGCTTCAGCAGGCAAATGGACGTCGTCGGCGTCGGTTATAAGGCTGATGTGCAGGGCAAGAAGATTCTGTTCTCGCTCGGCTATTCGCATCCGATTGAGTTTCCGTTGCCGCCCGAAGTGGATGCGAAGGCGGAGCGCCTTACAACAAAAGGTAGCATTCAGCAATATCAAACGACCTTGACGCTCACCAGTATTGATAAACAGAAGCTTGGCCAGGTCGCCGCGGAGATGCACAAGTTGCGAAAGCCTGACGCTTACAAAGGCAAAGGGGTGAGATACGCTGACGTGCCTATCAAGTTGAAACCTGGAAAGACAGGCAAGTGATTTTGGAATGATGATTGCCAATTGTCGATGCGCATCGGGAGTCATTCTGCAAATCGATAATTTAAAATTGCAATTCGCAACGATGTGAGGCGTGATGGGAAATACTAATAGAGCAGTAGTGCGAACAGCGATTCATCAACGAATTCGACGCAAAGTGCGCGGCAGTACTGAGCGGCCGAGGCTCGCGATCTACCGGAGCCTCAGCCATATTTATGCGCAGGTTATCGATGACTTGAACGGCAAGACACTCGTCTCAGCTGCATCGACCGAAAAGGATTTGCGCGGAGTTACCGGTGGCAACATCGATGCGGCGCAAAGAATTGGGAAAGCGATTGCCGAACGCGCCCTTGCGAAAGGTATCGAACAGGTCGTTTTTGATCGTGGTGGATACCTCTATCACGGTCGCGTCAAGGCACTGACGGATGCGGCACGTGCGGCGGGTCTGAACAAGAATGAAGCAACGGAAGTAGCCGAACCAATACCGGCCCAGCCAGTTGCCGAGGAGAAGCCAAAGAAGGCGCGAAAGAAAAGCAAAGAATAAATTATGAGGCAACCTAAGCAACGGATTCCCGCACAGGGACTTGATTTAAAGGACCAGGTGATTTCGATCAACCGAGTCACTAAGGTTGTGAAGGGTGGTAAGAACCTCTCGTTCGCTGCCCTGGTCGTCGTTGGTGACGAAGGTGGACACGTTGGGTTCGGTACAGGAAAGGCTCGTGAGGTCCCGCTGGCGATTAAGAAAGGCATTGAGGCGGCGAAGAAAAACCTGATACGGGTGCCTCTGATTAACAACACGTTGCCCCACCAGCTGATTGGCGAATACGGTGCTGGCCGCGTGCTCGTCAAACCTGCTTCAGAAGGCACTGGCGTTATTGCCGGTGGCGCGGTACGTGCCGTCATGCAAGCAGTCGGCGTTCGCGATGTGCGTACGAAGGTGTTGGGTTCGACCAATCCGCACAATGTTGTCCGCGCAACGTTTGACGCCTTATTACGAATGAAGGATCCGATGGAGTTGGCGCGCCTTCGTGGAAAAACCGTAGAGGAAATGTAGGTATAGTTTCATGGCTGAGAAGAAAAACAACACCGAAGAGAAGGGCACGATTCGCATCCAGTACTACCGCAGTTTCATCGCAGCGCCCAAGAAGCACAAAAACGTGGTCCGGAGTCTTGGACTGACGAAGCTTAACCAGATCGTCGAACGACCTGATAACGATTCAATGCGAGGTGCGGTCGCGAAGCTGCCACACTTACTGCGAATTGTTGATAAATAGTAATTACAAAAAGACGGAGTGGATAATGGCAATCAGTCTTAATAGTCTGCGACCTACAAAGGGCTCAACTCATAAAAAGAAGCGCGTCGGCCGAGGCCCGGGTTCAGGGTTGGGCAAAACCGCTGGACGCGGTGAAAAGGGACAAAAGTCGCGATCCGGTTACTCTCGCAAGATTGGATTCGAAGGCGGACAAATGCCGTTGCATAGACGTTTGCCAAAGCGGGGTTTCACGAATATTTTCAAGAAGCAGTGGCTGGAGGTCAGTCTGGCAACGTTGGAGAGAAGTTTTGCGGACAACGACGAAATTACACCCGAAATTTTACATGCGCGTGGCATTATCAAGAAGGCGAAGCATGATGTCGTCGTGTTAGGTAGCGGCGCTGTCTCAAAACCGCTGCGTATCTCGGCGCACAGGTTTACCCGTAGCGCCCGAGAAAAAATCGAAAAGGCCGGAGGATCGATCGTCGAATTAGGCAAATAACCGGAATCCCGCAAAAGAGTTCCCATGGAAAAATTTCTTGCTGCTGTTCGCAATATGTTTAATGTGCCGGACCTGCGCCGGCGCATTTTGTTTACGCTGGGATTACTCGCCGTCTATCGACTTGGCGCTCATGTTGGCACTCCGGGGATCGACAAGGTCCGACTGGATCAAGTCTGGCGCGACGTGGCGGGGACGCTATTAGGAGTCCTTGATCTGTTCTCCGGTGGTAACTTCCGCACTATCTCGATCTTTGCTCTTGGGGTTACGCCTTACATTACAGCGTCCATCATTCTCCAGTTGATGACCGTCGTTTCGCCACAATTGAAAAAACTTCAGGAAGAAGGCGAGATGGGTCGGCAAAAAATCAACCAGTGGACGCGGTATTTAACTGTGTTGCTGGCGGGAATCCAAACGTCCTTCGTTGCACATTGGCTGCAGGTCAACGGCGTCGGTGCGAATACCTGGGGATTTCTCTTCACCACTGTTTTGACGCTTACCACCGGAACGATGTTTGTCATGTGGCTTGGTGAGCAGATCACTGAGCGCGGCGTTGGCAACGGTATTTCATTGCTCATATTTGCCGGCATCGTTATCGGCTTGCCTCGAGGAGTGCAACAGGTATTCGATCGCGTACGCAGCGGAGATACGCTGGAAACAATTGGAGTGATCGCGCTCGTGATCGCTTTGGTGGCCATCATCGCCTTCATTGTCTTTGTTGAAGCTGCACGGCGGAAGATACCTGTGAGCTACGCGAAACGACACGTGGGCCGGCAGATGGTGGGCGGGCAGCAAACGACCATGCCGTTGAAGATAAATATGGGTGGCGTTATCCCGGTTATATTCGCATCGTCCGTCTTGTCGATGCCACAAAGTCTGTTTGCTGCGTTTCCGCCTGATCCAAATAAGCTCGACACGTGGTGGGGAAAAGTTTGGACCTTCTTCCAGACGTTTCATGCTAGCGACCCTTATTACGAGCTTATTTTTCTGTCGCTCATAGTGTTCTTCACGTTCTTCTATGTATCGATCGTTTTCAATGTTGAGGAAGTCGCTGACAACTTACGCAAACATGGTGGGTTCATGCCGGGAATTCGACCTGGACGCGCGACCGCCGAATACTTGAATTCAATCCTTACCCGGCTGACTACAGTCGGTGCTATTTACCTTGCCCTCGTCGCCTTTGTTCCGCAGTTCATGTTGAGCGGTTTCAAGGTGGCACGCCTCCCGTTAGTTGGCAACTGGTTTGATGCGTTTGTGAGCACAACCCCGGGGTTTTCGTGGATCCCTACGGGTATGGGTTATCAGTTTTATTTTGGCGGCACGTCGCTCTTGATCCTCGTCGGAGTTGCGATGGATACAGTGGCGCAGATTGAAGCGCAACTCGTTATGCGCAACTACGAAGGTTTTCTGGGTACTGGTGGGCGCTTGCGAGGACGTCGGGCTTAACTGGAAAGATTTTTGAATTGGCATTAAGCCTCATCCGGTTACATCTGTTTAAGGCATGTAACGCAAAACTCCCCCTATGTCGAAGATCATTGTATTGATGGGCCCGCCTGGCTCTGGCAAGGGAACGCAGGCACGACTGCTTCACGAACGTCTAAAGCTCCCTCAGATTTCGACCGGCGACATTTTTCGCGCAATGAAAGATGCTGATACGCCGCTGGCGGAGGAACTGCGACAGATAATGACGTCAGGTAGTTTGGTCCCTGACGACCTGACTACCAGGCTAGTGAGGGAACGCACGGAACGTGATGACTGCCAGAATGGGTACATTCTGGACGGTTTCCCCCGGACTCCAGCGCAGGCGAGAAGTTTAGAAATACTAGCGGCTGAGCAGAATAAGGGAATAACCGCTATCCTGATTGACGTTCCCTACGAATTGTTGACGAAGCGAATGACCGGCCGCAGAAACTGTCCAGTGTGCGGAGAGATTTACAATATTTATTTTCGGCCGCCTCGCAATGACAACCGGTGCGATGTGCACCACGGAGTTCTGTTGGTGCAGCGAGCGGACGATAATGTCGAAACTGTACAAGCGAGGCTGGCAACTTACGAAGAGCAAACACGGCCTTTAATCGACTATTATCGTCAGACGAAACTGTTGAGGATTGTGGATGGAACTCGCGAGCCCGAAACTATCTATAGCGAGATCGAGGGAATCATCGGCCACTGAAAGTTTTTCGTGATTATTGGCAAGTCAAAACGTGAGATCGAAAAAATGCGAGCCGCCGGCAGGCTGGCGGGACAGGTGTTGGGGTACTTGCGTACGCTCGTTGCGCCGGGTGTGACGACGATCGAGATTGATAAGGCAGCCGAGAAAATGATTCGTGAAGCGGGTGCTTTGCCTACTTTCAAGGGTTACAACGGTTTTCCGTTTTCGATCTGTGCATCAGTGAATGAACAAGTCGTGCACGGGTTTCCTTCGAATTATGCATTGCAACAGGGTGACATTTTTTCCATCGACTGCGGCGTAACACTCGAAGGCTTTGTAGG
>JBHEMC010000137.1:0-8802 GCA_046262775.1 Pyrinomonadaceae bacterium
CTCATCTACTATTTCGCCCGCATCTACTTCCATACTTGATCAGCAAAATGTCCGCGAAAAAGTTAGTCCTGAGTGCTCTTTTGATAATTCTGGCGCTCGGACTAATAGTTGTTGCTGTGGCTGGTGGTATCGTGGGTTACGCGTATTATCAACTCGGTCACAGTGCATCCGCAGATGTTGCCCGAACCTTTTTGAAAACAAATCAGAAGCTGACGCGGCAGATTGGGCAAATCAAAGACTTTGGTACGTTCGTAACTGGAAGTATAAATGTCGGGAATGAAAATAGCGGCGCAACGTTGAAGCTGAAGGTCATCGGAGAACGGAAAACAATCAATGCTTTCGTGGATCTCGTTTATCGGCGCGGAGGTCAGTGGCAAGTGACCTCGGCCTATTTTCTCGACGAGCAGGGGCGGCGGATTACTCTTCTCGACGCCTACGAATCTCGCTCAGCCTCTACTCGTTTGGCAGTCTGAAACCTGTATGTCTTTAAAAGGCGTGTCCATCCTTGGTTCGACGGGCTCGATCGGATGCAACACACTGCGCGTGCTCGAGTCGTTTGGCAGCAAACAATTCCGAGTGGTTGCTCTTGGAGCAGGGCACAACGTGGAACGTCTTGCTGAACAAATCTGTCGGCATTTACCCGAAGTTGTTTCTGTAGAGGATGAATCTGCTGCACACGACTTAAGAGCGCGGCTTTTTGAACGAGACATAGACCTTCCGCGAATTGTGGTAGGCGAAATCGGACTGACTGAAGTTGCCACTCATCCGGAAGCTGACTGCGTGATCTCGGCAACAGTCGGTGCGGTAGGTTTTGTGCCGACTCTGCGAGCACTCGAAGCAGGAAAACGGGTGGCGCTCGCGAACAAGGAGACGTTAGTAATGGCGGGCGAGCTTATGACGCGTGCCGCAGAGCTGTCAGGGGCTGAGTTGCTTCCCGTCGATTCTGAACATAACGCGTTGCACCAATGTTTGCGCGGTGAACGTCGAGAAGAAGTGCGTCGAATCGTTCTGACTGCTTCAGGCGGCCCGTTCAGAACAAAAAGTCACGCGGAAATCAGGCAAGCAAGAGTGGCTGATGCGATGAAGCATCCGACCTGGAGCATGGGTGCAAAGATCACAATCGACTCGGCCACATTGATGAACAAGGGTCTCGAAGTAATCGAGGCCCATTGGCTGTTCGGGTTTGCCCCCGAACAAATTGACATCCTGGTGCACCCAGAATCCGTTGTGCATTCCATGATTGAAATGATCGACGGTTCAGTCATCGCTCAAATGGGGGTCACTGATATGCGACATGCGATTCAGTATGCCTTGACTTATCCGGAACGACGCGGCTGCGAGTTACCGCCACTTGACCTTGCAGCACTGACTGCTTTGCACTTCGAGGCCCCTGACCATGATCGGTTTCCCTGTATCGCTCTTGCGTATCAGGCGTTGCGCGCCGGAGGAACGTTGCCGGCTGCCCTGAATGCTGCGAATGAAGAGGCAGTGAGCGCGTTCTTGGCCGAACGTATTTGTCTGACGGAAATACCGGAAATTATTTCATCCGTAATGAATGCTCACGCAAATGAGCCCGCCCTGGACATCGACACGATTCTCATTGCCGATCGTGACGCCCGCCGTGCTGCAAAGGTTGAAATAGAAAAACTTGCGAATGCGGCTGTCGGTTAAAGCTGCATCTTTCAAGCGCGGAGTCCACGCCCGAACTGCGGAAATCAATTGTTTGACGCATCGTGGTTACGCCGTTAAACTCGTTCAGTGCAACCCGAATGTGCGAGTTGCCGTCTAATTTCGGCTCAAAGCGTTTGACTTGGGTGCAAAACGATCGCGACTCTTACCAGAAAAGAGCCTTTTGAATGACTTATTTAATCTATGCCTTAGCTTTCATCTTCATCCTTGGGTCAGCGGTAGTCCTCCACGAATTCGGCCATTTTATCGTTGCGAAACTGTTCAAGATTCGCGTTGAGACGTTTTCGGTAGGGTTCGGTCCGCGACTCATTGGGAGGCGGTGGGGCCAAACTGATTATCGAGTCTCTGCGATACCGCTGGGCGGTTATGTAAAGCTTGGCGGCGATGAGTCAAACGCCCCGATCGAAGGTGCAGGCGCGGCTGATATTCCGCCTCATGAGATGTTCAATCTGCGTCCGCGCTGGCAGCGCATTCTGGTTGCGCTTGCCGGGCCTACAATGAACATCCTTACAGCGCTTGCGATTCCTTTGGTACAGGCACTCTCCTATGGAGTTCCTGCGACACCAGCGCCGGTTGTAAGTTATGTCCTCAGCGATGGTGCTGCTGAAGCGGCGGGGCTGCAGGCGGGTGATCGCATTGTTGCTTTCAATGGTACCGAAAATCCAAAGTGGGATGTCATTCGTGGGGATGCATTGTTGTCTCCAGATCAGTCGCTCCCAATAGTTGTCGATCGTAACGGTCAGCGAATAAACCTGACAATCAAACCGACACCGCGTACTGAAGATGGTGAGACTGCCGGCACTCTCGACTTCATTCCGGATTATGGCGGGCTACCGGTTCTTATTCGTGACGTCACCCCTGATTCACCCGCTGCTGAAGCGGGAATTCAGATTAACGATCGAATCATGTACGTTGACGGTGTTGCTGTAAAAAGTGCTGAACAGGTTACACAGTACATTCGAGATCACAGAGGTCAGCCAATCAAGTTATCCTTGATTCAAAACGGCCGCACCAGGGAAGTGGTGGCCCAAACCCGCCGCCTGTCAGATGGACGCGACAGGCTGGGAATCGAAACAGGGGAAGAAGTTCCACTGCAACGTGCGAGTCTCGCCGCAGCCACCGGTTATGCTGTGCAATCCAATCTCGAAATCTTGCGGTTGACCGGGAAGGCTTTGGGGCAATTATTCGCGGGTCAGCGATCCGTGCGGAATACACTCTCTGGTCCAATTGGTATTTATCGCGCTGCGTCTACTTCTGTAGAGCGCTTTGGTTGGGGTGGTCTGTTCAGCACTCTCGCGTTCTTGAGTCTCAATCTTGGCATCTTCAATCTGCTACCGATCCCAGTGCTCGATGGCGGCGCAATTTTTCTACTGCTTATAGAAGGTGTCCTCGCGCCCATCGGGCTTTCGTTATCTGCTACCGTTCGCGACAGAATTCAACAAGTGGGTTTCGTAATGGTCTTGCTGTTGATGGTGTTTGTGATTACGAATGATTTGCTGAAGCAATTCGGTCGAAGTTCAGACGACAAGCCCGCTGCGACAGCACCTGCCAGCAAATGAGGCGTCCAACAGATCATGCGTAAGTCGAAACCTGTTCAGGTAGGTAATTTCCAGATTGGCGGCGGCGCTCCGGTGGTAATCCAGTCGATGACCAAGACTGACACTGCCGACGTTGAGGCCACCGTCGCGCAGATTGAGGACATGGTAAGCGCGGGATGCGAGATTGTTCGACTAGCTGTCCCGGATAACGATGCAGCACTCGCGTTGAAACAGATCCGCAAGCGAGTCCCGGATGTTGCTATCGTTGCCGATATTCACTTCCATTACAAACTCGCCTTAATGGCACTCGATGCCGGCATCGACAAACTCAGATTGAATCCTGGAAACATCGGGGCGTTGGAGCGGATTCGCGAAGTAGTGAGAGCGGCGCAATCGCAACACGTGCCGATCAGAATTGGCGTGAACGGCGGTTCGCTCGAAAAGGATTTGTTGAAAAAGTACGGCACCGCCACGCCCGAGGCGATGGTGGAGTCGGCTATGCGCCATATTCGGATTCTCGAAGACCTCGACTTCACGGACATCATTGTTTCGCTGAAGGCTTCGGACGTGCATCGCACCGTCGCCGCGTATCGGCTACTCGCTGAGAAGGTTGACTATCCATTTCACCTCGGTGTCACCGAGGCAGGAACTTCTTTCAGCGGCACGGTTAAATCTTCGATCGGTTTGGGCATTTTGCTCCATGAAGGAATAGGCGACACGATCCGAGTTTCACTCGCTGCGGAACCGCAGGAGGAGGTACGCGTCGCGTGGGAAATCGTGAAGTCGCTCGGACTCCGTACCCGCGGAGTAACGGTTGTCGCTTGTCCGACCTGCGGCCGATTGGACGTAGATAACTTTGTTGGAATCGTGACCGAGATTGAACGCCGGTTGGCCCACATCGAGGAGCCTCTTCATCTATCGATAATGGGTTGTGCCGTTAATGGTCCGGGAGAAGCTCACGATTCCCAACTAGGAATCACGTTCGGTCGCGGTGTGGGAATGATTTTCAAAGATGGCGTACCAATGCGGAAAGTAGCGGGAGAAGACATTGTCGAAGCGTTTGTCATGGAAACTGAAAAGTTACTCGCCGAGGGAACTACCGCCAAGCCACTTAACCAGCCTGAGCTCGTTACAATCAAGTAGATCTATTTGGGAAGCGTAAGTCAGGCGCAGTGTGATGAGAGCACGCGCGGGCAAACGTCAAATCTCAAATTTTAGATCGCACATCTCCGATCCCGACTTTGGACCTCGCATCAACGTCCGATATTCCACAATTCGTAGCAGCCATGCCGAGCAGCAACGCGTCTGTTGCGACTTTGCGGTTTACATTCACCACCAGTTGTTCCCGCAAATCCTCAATTTGCAGCAGCCACGATGCGGCGCGCGAAGGATCGATCGTCTCGCCTAGCTTCCGCAACTGAGGCAGCAGGTCCGAGTTAACAACGTGGTTCGCACCATCTTCTGACAATCCGAGCATCCAAACATCGCGTATTAAGCGCTCCAGCACATCAAGGCGTGTCTCAAACTGGTCTTTGTATTGCGTCTCGTTGAGTTCCTCGGATGAACGCAGCAACTGAAGTTTGCCCTCACCCGTCGCGAGTGCCGAAATAATCTTCAGCATCGACTCTCGTTGTGACTTGAAAATCTCCACATCTCCTGCCAACGCGCGACCAATGCTGCCATCAGCAGCCTGTGCTCTTAATCGTGCGACATCGGGATCCGCAAGATTACGCTGAACCAGATATTCACCGATCTCGGCCGCCGTGAGAGGAGAAAACCGAATTGCCTGGCATCGCGAAAGAACGGTTGGCAACAACATCGTGGGACGTGAAGTGATTAAAATAATGTGCGAGGTTGGTGGCGGCTCTTCGAGTATTTTTAGCAAAGCGTTTGATGACGGGTCATTCAACTTGTCTGCTTGATCGATCAGGAAAAAGCGCGCGCTTCCTTCGACGGGTCTGTAGTTTGCCTCGCGCTCGATGTGACGCATCTGATCGACGCGCAACGTTCGTTTTGGAGCAACAACAATGCCGACGTCGCGATGTTCACTCCAAATGATTTGCTTCGCCTCATCAGAGTCCGGGTCAGTCGGATAAGTGATTTTGCCGATTCGTACACACGCCGCACAAACACCGCAAGCCTCGTAATGCTGTTTATTGCGGCAGTTCAAAGAACGAGCAAGTTCCAACGCAAAGAGCTTTTTCCCAACGCCCTCATCTCCGGTAAACAGGAGCGCACCCGGTAAGCGGCGAGACTGCAGCATGCGCTTTAGAATGTCTTTTACCCGCTGATTACCGGTTAGTTCTTCAAACACAATGTATTAACCATGCCCCTCTTCATTCCGCGGCTACGTGATCGCGATTAAACTGCCCTCGTGCTCTCAGAAATGGCAATACAATCTGCTTGACCTGTTCGTGAGTCTCTTCCACTGTGCCGCTTGTATCGATCAGCTTTACACGCTGTGGCTCGGAGGAGGCAATCTTCATATACGCTGCACGCACACGTGTGTGAAAATTTCTGTCTTCAATGTCGAGCCGGTCACGTTTGTTCTTCGCGGATCGTCGAGAAGTGCGCGTCGTTGATTCGTTGATTGAAACATCAAAGAGGAGTGTTAAATTTGGGCGCAAACCTTCAGTTGCGAGTTCGACAATCTGTGATATGAGTTGTGATGAAAAGCCCCGGCCTGCCCCCTGATAAGCGACGGTTGCATCCGCATATCGATCAGATATGACGACACTGCCTCGATCAAGAGCGGGTCGAAGCACTCGCCGCACGTGCTGGGCGCGATCAGCGGCAAATACCAGCAACTCTGTAAGTGGATCAACCTCTTCGTCCGCGTCCAACAGAGCGGCTCGGAGTCTTACGCCCACAGGCGTGCCCCCCGGTTCTCGAGTGGCTAAGACATCACAGCCGGTCACGCGCAGGAAGTTGCTCAGCAAACGCAACTGCGTAGACTTACCGCTGCCGTCGATACCTTCAAACGTAATAAATGTTCCCGTCACAGTTCACCGGTTAGAGAGGATGAAATGTTGCTCGCGAGAGTGTAAACGAAATGTCAGACGTCAGGCGAGTTGGGAATGGTTGTCGGATGTGACTCGGCGGTTGCTTGCGAATGAAGTTCGCCGGTTGCGCGTCTCGTTTGTGAGATGGTGGAGATGGCGTGCTTGAAAATTAGTTGCTCTTGAGATCCGGATTCCAGGAGCACGGAAAACTTATCGAAGCTGCGGATGCGGCCCGTCAACTTAGCGCCATTCAGAAGGTAAACAATGACCGCCGTTTTCTCTCGCCGGACCGTATTGAGAAACGCATCCTGGATGTTCTGCGGTGCCTGTTTACCGTCGGACATTGTTGAACCTGGAAGACTGAATTTCGCGTGATTTCGGACCAGCTTACATTACACGTCACGGTCTGACAAGACTTACGTCAAGATGTGAGAGAAACTTTAGGTTTGGATCGCTGGCCCTCATTGAGCGCATTCAAAACCATCTCTAGAACGCGGTTTTCCTCGCCAAAACCATCAAGCCATTCGACGTCCGGTTCATGGCGAAACCATGTCAACTGGCGTTTTGCGTAATGACGAATGTCCAGCTTCGTTTGCTCGATAGCGCTACTTAAATCTCGTTTATTCTGGAGATATTCAACGACGCGTCGATAACCGTGCGCGCCAAGCGCATTCGACTCTGGAAGTACTCCGTGGGCCAGAAGCCGCGCGACCTCGTCAATCAAACCGGCGGTGAAATGCGCTTCAGTCCGTTCATCAATCCGTTCGTGCAATTGTGATCGCGGCGGATTGAGCGCGAAAATTCGCAACCGTCTGGTGCTTACATGGGGCTCCGGTCGTTGTGCACGTCCAGACCAGATCGAGCGGCCAGTTTGCAATCGAACCTCAATAGCACGTTGTATCCGCGGCCAGTCGCGAGGAGCAAGCTGTGACGCAGCAAGAGGATCAACACGGCGCAAGAGACGGTGTAGGTGCTCTGGACCTTGCTGAATGCGAATGCGATTTAAACGATTGCGCAACGACTGATCAGTGGCTGGACTCGGGAAAAATGGACGCCGCAAAGCACGAAGATAGAAGCCTGTACCTCCGACAAGAATGGGTAATTTGTGCTTCGCTTCTATTTCATCGATTTTTACTGCCGCTTCACGGGCCCACTCACCAGCCGTGTAATTTATGTTTGGGGGCAGAAAATCGATTAGATGATG
Organism: Pyrinomonadaceae bacterium; assembly: GCA_046262775.1. GTDB lineage: Bacteria > Acidobacteriota > Blastocatellia > Pyrinomonadales > Pyrinomonadaceae > PSRF01. Next base: position 7,434 of record JBHEMC010000137.1, read on the forward strand.
TGGCACGCCTTTTCGTTCAGTCATGGAAACTTTTGCGGTGGCGATCTGAATATCGGTGTAAACCTGGACGGAGTCGCAATTGATGATTTCGCCATTGAGCCGCAATGCAAGTTCAATGCCGAGCGTGCTCTTCCCAGATGCAGTGGGGCCAACAACTGCAATTACTGGAGGTGAAAGCGCGTCGATGGTCACGCGCGAGAGAATATCACGCCGAAAAAGATTATCATCCAGATCAGGGCGAGCAGCAGAAGACCGCCGATGAGTTGATTCCGTGAGAAGCGCACGACTGGTTTTGTCAGACTCGATATCAGGATTCAGACCGTTCCCGGTCCACCAACAAATTGGCCACCTTGTACGATCTCTTTCCAGTGAGCGTTTCTGACGAACACCAGATCGGCAAGGACGGCATCTTGCTCACTAAATAGGATTTCAACTGTGGGTACAAGCCATCGATTGGTTATTAGCTGGGTATTTATCAAAAGAATATCCAACTTCGGAAGCACTCGTTGGCGAGGTATCCGCGGAGCACGTGACACCATTCATTCTCCTTCTATCAATCCATAGCAGCTTTCGTTGTCCGAGCAGGGCCTTGAGGTTTTCACTGTTTGAGGGTCTTGCTTGCCATCGATTTCAATACATTTTAGTCACTTCAATACCAGTGTAGTAACTCTTGAGGATCTGTTCAGCGGTGAAACCCTGTTTCGCCAAACCGTAAGCGCCAACCTGGCACATTCCAACGCCATGACCCCATCCGCGACCAGTAAAAACAAAATGCGCGACGTTGCCGCTATCATCGTATTCGCGATTGATCACGAAAAGCTGCTCCCGTAAACCTAGAGCAGAGCGTATGCGTCCGCCGCGTACATGCGCGACACCGCTAGTGCCTACGACTTCGAGATCGGTGACTCGCCGAGATGATCCACGGGCAATCACATGGAGATCGACTACTGGTCCGACGCCTGTCGCATAGTGCGAAAGACGCGCTTGAACCTGACCAGGCGATAATCTTGTGGTCCAATTCGAGAAGGGCGAAAATCTGTCAGCTGCTGCGCCATTGAGAGCAGGCTTTACTTCCAGGAAGTCAATCTGCCCGTCTGGGCCTGCATGAAAAATCACCGACTCACCGCCCACCAAAGCCAACGAACGCACGGCATAAACATGCTCGCCAATCTGACGAAACAGGAAAGCGTCGCGAGTTACTTTTACCACCTGGTCCTTGCCTCGCGGACCGCGAAGCACAAGTTGGTCTGCTACCGCCGGCCTCGCTGTGGCTTTTTGTACTTGTAACAAGCTTCTCGCTTCGAGCAGGCGAGCGATCGCATGTAATGATCGGGCTCTCGACAAGGGTTGTTGAGGTCGAATCGTCGTG
>JBHEMC010000138.1:0-8396 GCA_046262775.1 Pyrinomonadaceae bacterium
GGATGTGGATGTTAGTGAAGATTGCAAAGGCTGGCTAGTGAGATGGAAGTTAGTCAACCTGCCGGGGGCCCAACTCTTACCACATCTCTGGCAAAAAATTTAAAGTCAAACTTCAAATTCGTGGTGTTATCTCCATAGAGAAATACATCGAGTTTGCTTCGTTAACGACACCTGAGCCAGAAAAAGGTCTAGGCTGCCATCGGAGCTCGCGAGTCGTGTAAAACTGCCGCAAGGAATCCAACTTCTGAAGTGATTTGGAACACAGAATCCAGACGGGTGATTTCGAAAACCCTTTTCAATGGCTGATTAACATTTATCAGTGCGAATTGGGTCCCTTTCGTCAGTGCTTGCGCCCGCAGGTCCAACATCACTCCTAGACCATGTGCGTCGACGGCCGTTACGCGCGCGAAATCGAGAATTACAGCGCTGGTGTTGGATTGTGAGTGAACGACACTGCGCAGGAGTTCAGTTTCACCAGTCACGATTCGCCCTTGCAGACACAAAATAGCCGTGGTACCCAGATTTTCGGTGTGTATCTCCAACATATCAGCCTTTCCTCTTTGTGCTATTGCTCAGATTTAGGTGTTTTGCGAATTATTGAGACGACGATCAGCCTCACATTGTTAACGCTCAGATGTCGTTTTTCTTAACGAGCAAGCTCAATTATTTCTCTATGGAAATAACACCACCGACTGGGAGTTTGAGTTAAATTTTTTTTGCGAGAGATGTGGTAAGAGGTGGCCCGCGCCCAAGCTTCACTAGGTTCAATCCATCAGTCAGCCTTTGAAATCTTCACTAACATCCACACCTCACTACACTTTGAGTGTTAAAATTTATGGCAGGTGAGTGGCTTAGCTGAGGCTCGGTGATGATGAAAATTGGGCGGGGTCGCGCTCCGCTTGACCCCTTCCTGACTGTTAATTTTTGAGAATGAAGTGGTGTAGGTAAAGCTGGGTGGTGATGGAAATTGCGCGACCCCGCCCAAGCTTCACCAGGTTCAATCCATCAGTCAGCCTTCACAATTTCACTAACATCCACACCTAACCTCACTACACTTTGAGTGTTAAAATTTATGGCAGGTGAGTGGCTTAGCTGAGGCTCGGAGGTGATGGAAATTGGGCGGGGTCGCGCTCCGCTTGACCCCTTCCTGACTGTTGAATTTCTGGGACTTGAGTGGTTTAGGTAAAGCTGGGTGGTGATGGAAATTGGGCGAGCCCCAAGCTTCACTAGTTCCTCGAACCCCTCGAAACCGCCAACTCACATAATTAATTACAAAACTAATGCAATCGGGCTGACCGCAATCCGGCTCTAAACAGTTATGCTCAAACTGACGTGCGAGTCACATTAGCGGTCGAGTCACATTGCGGTCTTAGAGAGCACTGGAAGATCTATGAGTAGGATTAATTCAAACAACACACCTCAAGCAGATCATCGATTAGTTTTCGGCAAGGACAATAGTTTTCATATTGAAGTCCGACGCCGGGTAGATGATTATTTTGAGCAGACCGGGCGGCGTCAACGTGACTGTCCCCAGATGTATATAAAAACGGCAATTATCCTGCTCAGTTTCTTTGGTTTGTATGCCACATTGGTGTTTGTTGCTGTGACATGGTGGCAGGCACTCGGACTGTCAATTCTGCTCGGGCTATCCATGGCGGGAATTGGTTTCAACATTGAACACGATGGCGCGCACCAGGCTTACTCCAACTACGCCTGGATCAACCGTCTGATGGCGATGACGATGGATCTCTTGGGTGCGAGTTCCTATGTCTGGCACTGGAAGCATGATGTTATCCATCATACGTACGTAAACATTACGGGTCACGATGCGGACATTGAGCTGGGATTTGTCGGCCGGATTTCGCCGCATCAAAGGCGACTGAAGTTTCATCGCTGGCAACATTTTTACTTGTGGCCGTTGTACGGATTGAACGTCATCAAGTGGCAAGTCTATGACGATTTCCGCGATGTCATTCTTGGAAGAATTGGATCGCAACGTATGCCGCGACCGAAGCGTTGGAGCTTGGTGCGATTCATCCTAGCCAAAGCCTTGTTTTTCCTTATAGCTTTCGTTATGCCACTGATGGTGCATCAAAGTTGGAGTGTCGCTCTCTTTTACGGTGTCACAGTAATCACCGCCGGAATCGTAGTGAGTGTTGTATTCCAGTTAGCCCATTGCGTTGAAGAAGCTGATTTCCCTCTGCCTCAACAGGATTCACGTTCTCTTGAAAACTCGTGGGCAATTCATCAGGTTGAAACCACAGTGGATTTTTCGCGCCGCAGCAAATTACAAACTTGGTTGCTCGGTGGGCTGAATTTCCAGGTTGAACATCATCTATTTCCACGACTCTGTCACGTCAACTATCCCCTAATTTCGGAACTCGTCGAAGAGACTTGTCGTGAGTATGGAGTCAGGTATCGACAGCATTCAACTTTTCGGGTTGGGTTGCTCTCCCACTTCCGCTGGCTGCGGCGTATGGGACTTGCGACTGCTTCGTCCTGATCCCTAACCGTTTCATGTATAAGGGGCGATAACTGACAAGGATCTGGATCGGTCATCCGCGGCAATCTTGTGAGCGCGCTCGCTGTTCCGACGACAATCTGAGGGATTCTCTATTCAAGCCCGATGTAGGAAGCCATGCCGCCAGCCAAACCCAACCGTTTTAATGAAGCTCAATCCGAGCCGGAAGCCATCGCCGAAGGCGCCCTCTCCACGTTCTAGCGAGCCGCAGCCGCTCCCAAAGAGTTGTTTCTTTTTAGAAAAGCAAGAGTTGTTTGGTTAAACTCGTCAACCTTCTCGTAATTGGGAGCATGAGCGCACTGTTCAAAGACCACTAACTCTGAATTGAGAATGTTCTCTTGCAGCGGCTTCGCAAAACGTGTCGAGGTCACCATGTCGTGACTGCCAAACGTGATTTGCGTGGGCGCGCTAATCCGAGTTAGTTGTTGTTCAATGTCATGTGTAATCACCGCATTCGATTGCAGGATAAACTCGTCAACTGATTGTGGCGGCCGACTTCGCACGAAGTCGCACAAGCCTTGAATGTACTCTGGCTTATTCGCGTAGAGGTCTGGCATGAAGCACCACGGAAAGATGCTTTGAATTACCATTTCTGCAACATTACCCCGGGCTTTAGCGTTGGCCTGCCATCCCTCTACTACGGTCTTGATAAACAGATCGGTTTTGGTCCAACCACTGTGGACCGATAAAGTTCTAACCTTCTGCGGATGCTTTACGGCCAGCCACGAGCCAATCGCGGCTCCAAGCGATAAGCCTGTGACGTGCGCCGCCGAAATTTCCAAAGCTTGCATCAACGCGGCAACGTCATCCGCCAAATCTTCAATGGAATAATCGCTACCAGTCTTGTCGCTTTCACCGGTACCACGAAGATCGATGGAGATGCACGTGAAGTGCTTTGCGTAATCGGCTATCTGAAACGCATAACAGGCGTTGTCCGCAGATAGAAAGGGAATCAGAATAAGTGGTTCACCAGATCCTTGTTGTTCATAGTTCAGCGTGATCTTGTTCGCTTTTAATTTAGGCATGGGATCCTCCTGGCGTTAGAGTGGCGCGGGCCGACAGTATAGCTGCGAGCGCCGCCCGTTAGAAAGGTTAAGACTGTTCGTTGATTGGGTACCGGTACCGCGCGGGATGCGTTCTGGTTTCCCTCTTGGAGTGCGCTCGACTATTTGGTGAAAATGTTGTTAACAATCATTCGATTGCTATGTACGTTGGCGGACGCTGAAGTGAATGATCGCTGGCGATACGAGTCACTAATTCTGCATGCAGATCGCGGCTTGTCGGTCTCAGGCGAATATGAGCAAGTTAGCAAAAGTTCAGGATCGTGAGCGCTTGACGTTTCCGGCTGTTAGAAATTGCTGATCTAGCTTTTTCGCGTGCCGCCGGTGCACCGCTGATCGATGGCAACGACGTGAAAGTTTTAAGAAACGCCGGTATCGAAGAAACTAAGAATCCGGTCTTCACGTAAATGAAGTTTTGCCATATATTGACGTCCGCAGGTCACAGGTCATCTTACCGGCAGCGAGAGGGCAATTGCGGAAGTGTTGCCCGCTATCGTTTAGTCATATCCATTGGTCTTCCGATCCATAACCACAGGGGTTATCGATCTTACTCGCATTGCTGCAGTTGAGCACTGCCGAATGTTAATTGTGGAGGAGTGAAGGGCCATCTGGTTCAGAGTTGAACAAGGAAGTGTTGCTGGGTTGCTGCTGCTACTTGCGGCTATCTTTTCCAGTAACATTTTGGTCGCCCACGCGCAACAGGCAACCACAGCAACATTGACAGGGCGCGTTCTCGATCCAAATGGAGCAGTTATAGCTGGTGCAGCGGTAAGTGCGACTCGGGTTTCTACTTCAAGTCGGCGTGAGGCGGTAACCAACGACAGCGGCGTCTATGTACTTTCAGGTCTGGCGCCTGGAGACTACAAGATCAAGATTGAGGCGAAGGGTTTCACTGCAAAAACCTCCGAATCTCCGGTTTCGCTGCTCGTCGGAGAATCAAGGACGCTGGATGTAACGCTACAGGTCGGAGGAATTGGTGAGACAGTCGATCTTGTAGCAGAGATACCTTTGATAAATACAATTACGTCAGACGTTGAGAGTGTAATCAATGAACGCGAGATTCATACATTACCTTTGAACGGTCGTAATTTCCTTGAACTTGCTTTGCTTATCCCAGGTAACTCCCCCGCGCCAAACTTCGATCCGACAAAAACAAACACGATTGTCATTTCCTCAGCGGGTCAATTGGGACGGGGCGGCAACATTACAGTCGACGGCGCCGACGATAACGACGATGTGGTAGGAGGAGCTGTTCAGAATATTTCGCAAGACGCTGTGCAGGAGTTTCAGATCGCGACGAACCGCTTTTCGGCGCAACTTGGCAGGTCCGGTTCATCTGTAGTGAACATCGTAACAAAGGCTGGAACTAACGATTTACACGGGTCGGCTTCAGTATTTTTTCGCAACAAATCGCTCCAGGCACTTCCGGCTACCTTCGATCGTTCATTGGGCCAGTCGCCGCCGTTTGATCGCGAACAGTACTCTTTTGGTATAGGTGGTCCAATCAAGAAGAACAAGGCTTGGTTCTTTGGTTCATTTGAGTACCGCAATCAGGATGGCGCAGTGCTGGTCGGAATGCGCGACCACGCAACGCGATCGATTAGAAGGGGATTCGCTGCCGCTCCTCTCAACGATCTATTGAGCACTGAACGCCTCGACTGGAACCCAACGAACAAGGACACTCTTGGTCTTCGGTATTCACTACAACGAGAAGATGACGTAGCCTCCAGTTCGCTGATTCGTGCTATCGGTTCAGCATCGGAACGGCAGGCAAGCACAAACCATACCCATTCTTTTATCGGCCGCTACACTCGCACTATCAGTTCGCGGACTGTAAACAGTTTCATTTTTCATTACAGCCGTTTTTTTAACAACATTGAACCCATCGCGGTTGGACCACAACTGACGTTTCCCAGTATTCAGGATGGAGCCTCTTTTCGTGTGCCGCAGGGAACGAAACAGAGGCGTGCTCAAGTGAGTGATACTCTAACTCTTCTTAGCGGCAACCATACGATCAATGTTGGAGGCGACATCCAGTTTGTTAGAGGTGATTTCGATCTGCGTGTGTTTCAGTCTGGCCGGATCGAGCTCATCGAGGATTTCCCTGATTTCGATCGAAATGGCGACGGGCGAGTGGATGACAACGATCTACTTTTTGCCGTAACACTCCGCAGTCATCATCCGGATGAGCCATTACTAATTCCTGACGCCAGCAATACATACCTTGCCGGTTTTGTTCAGGACGACTGGCATGTCCGGCCGCGATTAACTTTAAATCTTGGATTGCGCTATGAGGTTGATACTGACGTAAAGAACATCAGCCGCACCAGCGAGTTGAATCCACTGATATTGCCTTTTCTTCATGGCGCCCGCGGAAGAGATACCAACAACTTTGGTCCGCGCATCGGCTTTAATTATTCCACAAAAAATGGACGCACAACTCTTCACGGCGGTTACGGAATTTATTACGACCGCATCACGCTGGAAATCCAATCACTCGAACGCGGTCTTGATGGCAGAGCGTTACCCATCGACGTGCGTGCCGGAAATCTTTTCTTCATTCCTCCCCAGTTTTTATTCGATCCGGTAAACGGCGTGTTTCCTCCCGGGGTCCCAACGCTCGCAGCACCTTTCACTGGGTTTGTTCTTCCCGGCGCCGGTGCGGGAGGAATCAATATCATCGATAACCAAATGGAAAACCCGATGGTCCAGCAGATGAATCTGGGCGTCGAAAGGCAGTTTAGTCGCGACTTTGTTGTGCGTGCCGACTACCTTCACAATTACGGTACACATTTCATTATCGGTCGTACTATCGGCCAGGTATTCAATCCTGTCGTGGGCGGCCCTGATCTGGTCAAGAATTTGGAATCGAGCGTCAAGACAAAGTACGACGGGTTTCTGCTGAGTGTTGAGAAACGATTTTCGCGCCGCTCTCAATTTCGAGCTTCGTACACGCTGTCGAAAGCATTTAATTACGCGAACGACGATCAAATTCCGTTTTCGAATGGGCCGCTCAACTCGACCGATCTGCAGCTGGAATATGGTCCTACGCCCAACGATCAACGCCATCGCTTTACGTTTTCCGGACTGCTCGAATTTCCATTTGAGTTGCGGGTGGCGCCCATAGTAACCGTCGCGTCCGGCGTGCCCATGGACATTCTGGTGCCCGACGGTAGCCAACGAATTCCGCAGTTGCAACGGAACGCCGGAAATCGACAGTTCCATAATGCAAGCCAGTTGAATTCGTTCCTCACAGACATTAACGCGGCGGGCGGGTTCGGTGGACTACCTTTGCCCCTTGTTTCAGATAACGCCAGGTTCAGTGACAACTTCAGTTCGGTTGATTTACGCGTCTCGAGAACTTTCAAGATTGGTGAATCCGTTACTGTCGAACCGATTGCCGAGGTTTTCAATCTGTTCAATGTGACAAATGTGCTTGGGGTTTCTAACGTTAACTACTCCGGGTTCAATAACGCCCTTGTTAGAGATAGTAATGATCCAACACAAGCAGGGTTTTTACGGTCGTCGAACTTTGGCCGACCAGTGACGACCGCAGGCGGCGTTTTTGGTTCCGGAGGACCACGTGCATTTCAGTTCGCCGCACGAGTGGTCTTTTAACGAAAAATCTGGCGCAGCCTCACGCAGTTGACGCGGCCAAAATGCATTGGCGGAATTAGCCTTCTTCAGGGTTCAATTGCAAACTCATCACTCAACGAGTCTGAAGCGTCAGCTCGGACTGCGCACAGCAACCGCTCTAATTGTAGGAGAAGTCATTGCTGTCGGTATCTTCCTGACGCCGGCCGGCATGGCGAAGTCTGTTGGATCTCCAATGTGGCTTTTGTTGGTTTGGCTCGTGATGGGAGGCATGGCATTGTGCGGAGCTTTCTGTTACGGAGAACTGGCTGCACGTTTCCCGGAAGCGGGCGGCGGTTACGTCTACTTGCGTGAGGCGTTCGGTCGACCGGTGGCTTTTCTGTACGGTTGGATGGCACTGTTGGTGATGGATCCGGGACTTAGCGCGGCTCTCGGCGTAGGGTTGGCCAGCTACATTGGATACATTCATCCATTGTCAACCGGCGCGCTAAAGTCAGTCGCCATTGGATCAATTTGGATTGCCGCCGTCGTAAACATTCGTGGCGTTCGTTTCGGCGGATGGCTCGTTCGCTGGCTTACAATTTTGAAGCTCGCACTGTTGTTGCTGCTGGTCATCTGGGGCTTTGCTTTTCAATTAGGCAGCTGGTCCAACTTCAAACCATTTGTCGGACAACATCCCGGTTCCGAACCTTTGGTTGGGGCGCTGGCCGCAGGTTTGGTGGGAGCGTTCTTTTCATTCGGTGGCTGGTGGGATCTCGGCAAGCTTGCGGGTGAAGTGCGCCAGCCGGAACGGATTTTACCAAGGGCGTTAGTGCTCGGCGTTACAATCATTACAGTCGTTTACATTCTCATTAGTGCAGTGTTCATCTACCTCGTCCCAATTGATCGGGTGACCTCGGGAGAAACATTTGCCGGCCAGGTGGGCGAAAGTATGTTTGGCAGGTTTGGTGGACAACTGTTTTCAATGATCGTGATCATAGCAGTACTGGGAAGTCTTGCGGCAGTGGTCATGTCAGCGCCACGTGTTTATTTCGCCATGGCAAAGGACGGATTGTTTGCTTCTGCTGTTGCCATTATTAATCCGCGATTTGGAACCCCGGTTCGCGCGATCATTATACAGGCCACACTGGCTTCTCTATTGGTAGTTCTAGGTAGTTTCAACTCGATCATCTCCTACTTCATCTTTGTCGTGATTCTATTCCTTGCGCTGACTGTTGCAG
>JBHEMC010000139.1:0-8351 GCA_046262775.1 Pyrinomonadaceae bacterium
CCTGGAAATCGTGCCGTCGACGTTGTGATCTGCTTTGACGATGATGCGCTCCGAATCGACATAGTCGACCACGCCGTCTCGTTTAGCGACGACAACTGCCCCCGAATCTCTCGCCGTAACCTTTTCCATTCCAGTTCCAATGTACGGCGCTTCAGCACGCAACAACGGGACAGACTGTCGCTGCATATTCGACCCCATCAATGCGCGGTTAGCATCGTCATTTTCCAGGAACGGGATCAATGAGGCCGCCACTGAAACGAGTTGCTTAGGCGACACGTCGACATACTCGATGCCTTTGCGCAGAGCGAGGATGAATTCTCCAGCCTTTCGTGCCGCATTTCGATCGTTAATGATGTAACCATTTTCATCCAATACGATGTTCGCCTGCCCGACCACGTGCTTGTCTTCTTCCCACGCTGTCAGATAAAACGGCCATGGTTCGGATTCAGCTTTACGACCGTCAGCGCCGATTCGCTTATTCGCTTTATCGACATCCTCTTGTGGGATATGGTCGCCTGGTTTCAACTTCGTGTCGCCACCGTTGATGATGCGAACGTATTCGACCACACGACCATCGTTTACCTTCCGGTAAGGTGCTTCGATAAATCCAAACTCATTGATTCGCGCGAAGCACGACAGACTCGAAATCAATCCAATGTTCGGACCTTCAGGTGTCTCGATTGGACAGATGCGGCCGTAGTGAGTTGGGTGAACGTCGCGAACTTCGAACCCCGCCCGCTCACGCGATAAACCGCCCGGTCCGAGCGCCGACAGCCGGCGTTTATGCGTAATCTCCGACAGCGGATTCGTTTGGTCCATAAACTGCGAAAGCTGGCTGGAACCGAAGAACTCGCGCACTGCCGCGGTGACTGGCTTCGCGTTAATGAGGTCGCGTGGCATCGTGGTCTGCATTTCCTGGTGGATGGACATCTTTTCTTTGATCGCCCGCTCCATTCGCTCCAGACCAATCCGGAACTGGTTTTCCAGTAATTCGCCGACTGCCCGAACGCGTCTGTTCCCGAGATGATCGATGTCGTCCGCTTGATATTCGGACGGATTCTTACGCATCTTCAAAACGTAAGAAACTACTTCGTAGAAGTCGCGAGCCGACAGCAATGGGTCGTCAATTCGGTCTCGCTCGGGTTTGCCCATCTTGATATTGAACTTCAAACGGCCAACACGAGAAAAATCGAATTTTCGCGGATCGAAGAACATTGCTTCCAACAACCGGTAAGCAGTTTGGACCGTCGGCGGATCTCCCGGCCGCATCTTGCGATAGATTTCCAGCAGCGCGTCGACGGGCTTCGTGATCACATCTTTCTTTAGAGTCAATGAGAGCACCGGCCCTACATCATCACGTTCGGGAAAGAATATGGAGAACGTAGTGATTCCTGAGTCTACGATTTCCTGGAGCTTGGCAGGAGTGATTTCGTTGTTTGCCTCCAGCACAATCTCACCACTCTCAGTGTTGACGATGTCGGACAATGCGTATGCAGCGTCCAACTGAGACGACTCAATCTCGACCTCACCGATATTGGCTTTGCGCAACCCCTCCAAGGCTGAAGCTGAGACCTTCTTCCCGCTACGAACGATCGGTTCCGGCCCTCTACCTTTAATATCGAAGTCGACCTTCATCCCGACGAGATTCGTCGCTCCGTTCTCCGGCACCTGCAGCATCAGACGGCCTTCTTCCAAACGAATCGTGTCTGTGACGTAGACGGCGCTCAGCATGTCGTCGTCGGTAAACGAGGCATTCTTTACCGCGTCTTCCAATTGTGAATCGGTGCGGAAAGATTTCAGATCTGTCTTCTGATTGAACCAGAGTCCCAGTGCACGCAGGAAAATCGATGCTAGAAACTTCCGTTTGCCTACACGAACATACAGAAGGTTTTTTTGATCGTACTCGAACTCAACCCACGAACCGCGATAAGGAATGATCTTCGCCACGTAAATCTGGCCGCGCTTGAAGAATACCCCAGGCGAGCGATGTAACTGCGACACGATCACGCGTTCAGTACCATTGATAATAAAGGTACCGTTATCGGTCATCAGCGGAATCTCGCCGAAGAAAACTTCTTCTTCTTTAATGTCGCGGATCGACAGTACTTCCGTATCGGGATCCTTGTCGTAAACGGTGAGTCGGATTTTAACTTTGAGAGGAACGCTGTAACTCATGCCGCGTTCCTGACACTCCTGCTGGTCGTGTTTGTGTTTCAGTCCAACAGGTTCGCCGCAGTTCTCGCAAAGGTGCGGCCGCACGAAATTAAATGTCCCGCAACGATGGCAAAGAGTTTCACCGGCTGCCAAAGGATTTACCTTGATCGTCGAACCGCAGTTTTTGCAGTTCGCGCGAAGGTAATTAAGGCCTTCGAGGCGTCCGCACTTGCACTGCCAGTTCCCAATCTGGTACTCGACAAAATCAAGCGTGGCCGTCCCGCGAAAATCGGAGATCGGAAAAACTGACTGAAACACTGCCTGAAGTCCGGTTTTCTCTCGCTCCTCAGGTAAGAAATCCATTTGCAGAAAACGGTTATAAGACTCTCTTTGAATCTCGATGAGATTCGGGATTCTCACGGCCGTTGCTATTTTAGAAAAATCGACTCGCTCCGGAGCTTGACTAGTACGTTTTCCTAACCCGGTATTTATTGTTTGAAGCAGATTTGCAGACATGTGTGAGATTCCTCTTAATTGCCGAATTTAGATTGCCAATGCCGATTTCCCTTGCGATTCAGGCGCGCCTGAATCGGCAACGGCAACTGAAAAATCGGCGATATCCCCTGAAGATGGCAAAACGCGGTCAGAGCGCACAATGCCCTGACCGCTTATTTGGTTAACAAGCGGCTACTTCATCAATCAATTTTTTTGGGAGTAACGCCAGCGCCCTCAATACTCCCTTAACTTAACCAGTGAACGATAAGGTGTCAAGTTGATCCAGGTGATAACTCGCTCTGACTCGGAAAAGGGTGTCGTTTCCAGCGATCCGACACCCGTTTACGGAGTTTTAAGCGCTATTTAACTTCGACGGTTGCGCCTGCATCCGTCAACTTCTGTTTGATAGTGTCGGCTTCCTCTTTCGAGATGCCTTCTTTAACTGATTTTGGAGCGGCCTCGACAAGATCCTTGGCTTCTTTCAAACCAAGTGCGGTCACCTCGCGGACGACCTTAATGACATTGATCTTGTTTCCACCAATTGCCTGAAGAATGACGTCAAATTCCGTCTTCTCTTCGGCAGGAGCGGCGGCTTCACCGCCGCCGGCGGCCGCTGCTGGCGCTGCGACGGCGGCTGCCGCGGCAGAGACCCCGAAGGTTTCCTCCAGCTCTTTAACCAGCTGCGACGCCTCCAGAAGCGTCATGTTTTTTAAAAACTCAATTACATCTTCACGTGTTGCTGCCATGGTTGTGTTTCCATCCTCCTCTAAAGGGTTCCTGTGTGCTGTGTGATTGTTGTTTCGCAGCAGGAGAACCCACGGGACGCTTTCCAGGATCGTTGCATCGCGATCGAAGAATGCGTCTGAGCCGTTTGATGACGACCTGACTATCGTCAAGCTCGTTGTCCGCGTCCGGCCCTGTGCTTTTCTTTTTCAAATCTCGAGACCCCATTGCGATCTCGATTTGTTCGCGTTCAAAGCGAAATTCTTAAGCGCTCTTCTGTTCGCCGATCTGCTTCACGACGATAGCAAGGTTTCTCGGTACTGCCGAGATGACGGTTACCAATCGCTGAGCCTGACAATTAATCAGGAACAGAATCTTCGAAATCAATTCTTCTTTCGAGGGAAGACTTGCAATCGCTTCTACGTCTTTAAGTGCGACAACCTTGCCTTCAACTATCCCTGCCTTAAAAGTAAAAATTTCCGGATTTGCTTTGGTAAACTTCGAGATAGCCTTTGAAAGCCCGACCGGGTCGCCGCCACTAAGAGCCACCGCGGTGACACCTTTAAAACTTTCGCGGGCGCCTTCCAGCGCTGTGCCCTCAGCGGCCTTTCGCGCGAGAGTGTTCTTAACAACTTCGTACGACACACCGGCTTCTCGCAGCTGGTTTCTCAGTTCCTGGTCCTTGGCGACGGTCATCCCCTGAAACCCAACTAGCATTGCCGCCTTCGCGTTGCGAAATTGTTCAGTGAGCGCTTCGAGATCCTTTTGCTTCTGCTGTTTCGTCTTCATATGCTTTGCCGCTCCTCACTATTTCGCGTATGCCGCTTCGTCAAGTAATACGCCGGGACTCATAGTTGATGCGAGGTTCACCTTCTTCACATACTTGCCTTTCGCAGTAGATGGTTTAGCTCTCACAACTGCTTCAAGCAAACTGCGCGCATTATCGCGGATCTTGTCAGCCTCAAATGAAACCTTGCCAACGCCGACGTGAATAACGCCGGTTTTGTCGACCCGATATTCAACTTTGCCCGCCTTCGTCTCTTTAACGGCAGTAGTAACGTCGAAAGTCACGGTGCCTGTCTTTGGGTTTGGCATAAGGCCGCGTGGTCCCAAAACTTTTCCTAGTCCGCCCACGAGGCGCATCATGTCGGGCGTCGCGATCACAGCGTCGAAATCCAGCCAACCGGTTTTAATCCTGTTAACGACATCTTCACCACCGACGATGTCAGCCCCTGCATCTTCGGCTTCTTTGACCTTTTCACCCTGCGCGATGACGAGAACTTTTTTCGACTTGCCCAGCCCATGGGGCAAAACGATTGTACCGCGCACGAGTTGGTCGGCTTTTCGCGGATCGACGCCAAGCCAAACTGTCAATTCAACTGTTTCATCGAATTTAGCGAAGGAGATTTCCTTCAACTTGTTTACTGCCTCTTCAAGATTGTACTTGCGGCCCGGCTCTATTTTCTCGGCGGCCGCTCTGTATTTTTTTCCGTGTTTTCTCATCTGCTAGCTCCGAGGTGCATGCGAGACTCCATAGTTAAGAACGTCTCTCCCTCACAATCGCGCCGACAGGCCTCTGAATCGGCAATCGTCAATAAACATCACTCTATCGTCAGACCCATTTGTCTGGCTGTTCCTTCAATCGTGCGAATTGCAGACTCCAAACTCCTGGTGTTCAAGTCCTGCAACTTCGTCTTTGCAATTTCTTCTATCTTAGCGTGTGAAATCGTCCCAACCTTCTCCCGATTTGGCTTACCAGAACCTTTGGGAATGCCAGCGGCCTTTTTCAGCAGATCTGCTGCTGGTGGAGTCTTGGTTTCGAAAGTGAATGATCGATCCGCGTAGACGGTAATTACTACTGGTATCTTAAGGTCGGGATCCATCTGAGCCGTCTTGGCGTTGAACGCCTTACAGAACTCCATGATATTGACGCCATGTTGGCCCAGAGCTGGGCCAATAGGTGGAGCAGGATTCGCTTTCCCTGCCGGCACCTGCAACTTTATATAGCCTGTTATTTTCTTTGCCATCGTTTTATTTCGAAATCCGTATTGCTGGTTTCCACCCGGGAATCACATCATTCTTCTTCAGCGAACGTTACCTTCTCCACGTCGAGAAAGTTCAATTCCACCGGAGTAGAACGGCCGAAGATTGTCACAGTCACTTTCAACGTCGACTTGTCTTCATTCACTTCTTCTACCTTGCCGGTAAAACTCTGGAAGGGGCCAGACTTGATCCGCACCGTTTCGCCCGCCGAATAAGAGAACTTGGGCTTTGGCTTCTCCGCAGCCTCCGTAACGTTGTGGACAATCTGGTCCACTTCCTGCGGTGTCAAAGGCGTTGGATTGTGTCCGCCGACAAAGCCGGTCACCTTCGGTGTCGATTTGATCATGTGAAACACGTTATCGGGAATATGGCCCCGTTCGTCACATTCAATCTGTACCAGCACATACCCGGGATAAAACATCCGTGACGACTCGATGCGTTTGTTGCCGCGCATCTCGACAACTGTTTCGGTTGGCACCAGAACCTCGGTGATGTCGTTCTGAAGCTCGGTGTCGCGTATACGCGCCTTAAGACTGTCGCGTACCTTCTTCTCGTGCCCTGAGTAGGTATGTAGGATGAACCACTGCTGCATTAAAGAACTTCTTTCTGAATCAAGCGACACCTAAAAACTTCACGACTTTTTCAATCAACCAGTCGATACCGATAATCAGCCGCGACAGCGCCTGATCTACTGCAAACAGATAAACTGCGAAAAAGATGACGGCGATTAGAGTGATGATCGTTGTGTTTTTGACTTCCGTAGCCGAAGGCCACGAAACACGCTTCATCTCCGCGCGCACGTCGCGAATAAACTGTGTAAGCCGTCCAGGTCCCGACTGTTGGGCGGCTGCACTCCGTTCACGGCGCCCGAGTTTGCCTTCAGCTCGCTCACCGAAATGGGAAGCGTGCGGCGAAGCAATCGGTGCTTCTGAATTATTCGTTTCCGCCATCGTGTGCTCGATCAGTCTTGTCGTTATCACTGGCAGGGGTACCAGGATTCGAACCCGGACTTTCGGTTTTGGAGACCGACGTGCTAACCGTTGACACTATACCCCTCTAGATATTGCCGATTGCCATTTTGCGATTGCCAATTGATATGGTCCCCTGAACACCAATCGGAAATCGTTAATTGGCAATTGCCAATCTACTTCGTTTCTTTATGATCAGTGTGCTTGCGGCAACGGCGACAGAACTTACGAAACTCAAGCCGGTCGGGCGTGGTCTTCTTATTCTTGGTCGTAACGTAATTGCGGTTCTTACAATCGCTACACTGAAGCACTATGTTATCGCGTGGCATCTTGTTAGTTCCAATTGCCGAATGCCAATTTCCAATTGCGTCTCTCTCTCCCGACAGTCAGCAATCAGCAATTGACAATCTCTTATTCGATCACTTCTGAAATTGTGCCGGCGCCTACGGTGCGACCGCCTTCGCGAATCGCGAAGCGCAATCCCTTCTCCATGGCAATGGGCGTGATTAACTCGATGTCCATCGCCACGTTGTCGCCCGGCATTACCATCTCCACTCCCTGCGGCAGCGTTGCCACTCCCGTCACGTCCGTCGTGCGGAAGTAGAACTGCGGTCGATAGCCGGTGAAAAACGGCGTGTGCCGCCCACCTTCTTCTTTCGTCAACACGTAAGCCTCGGCCTTGAACTTCGTGTGCGGCGTAATCGAACCCGGCTTGGCTATTACCTGCCCCCGCTCAATGTCCCGGCGCTCCACGCCGCGCAGCAGCAAGCCAACGTTGTCGCCCGCTACGCCCTCATCCAGCAACTTCTTGAACATCTCCACGCCCGTTACCACCGTCGTCCGCGTCGGCTTGATGCCGACCACTTCCACTGACTCGTTCACTTTGATCTTGCCGCGCTCCACGCGCCCCGTCGCCACCGTCCCCCGTCCCTGGATCGTGAAGATGTCTTCCACCGGCATCAAAAACGGCTTCTCAATGTCACGCTCCGGCGTCGGGATGTAGCTATCCACCGCATCCATCAATTCCAACACCGTCTTCTCCCACGTCGGGTCCCCTTCCAGCGCTTTCAATGCTGAGCATTTCACCACCGGAATCTCGTCGCCGGGAAACTCATAAGCACTCAATAACTCCCGCACTTCCAGTTCCACCAGCTCCAGCAACTCCGGGTCGTCCACCGCGTCCACCTTGTTCAAACACACCACCATCGCCGGCACCCCTACCTGCCGCGCCAGCAGTATGTGCTCCCGGGTCTGCGGCATCGGCCCGTCCGTCGCCGCCACCACCAGAATCGCTCCGTCCATCTGCGCCGCACCCGTGATCATGTTCTTTACGTAATCTGCGTGCCCCGGGCAGTCCACGTGCGCGTAGTGCCGCTTGGCCGTCTCATACTCCACGTGCGCCGTCGCGATCGTGATCCCCCGCGCCTTCTCTTCCGGCGCCTTGTCGATCTGATCGAAAGCCACAAACTGCACTTTCGGATTGTTCTTCGCCAGCACTTTCGTGATCGCCGCCGTCAACGTCGTCTTCCCATGATCCACGTGCCCGATTGTCCCGATGTTCACGTGCGGCTTCGAACGGTCAAATTTTTCCTTCGACATCTTCTCTCCTGGCTTCTTCTGAAAAACTAAAGGATAAAGGCTTCATCCTTTCGCCTCATCCTTTATCTCGCAACTCCCTGGACTTTTGCGATTACTTCTTCCGCGATGTTCTTGGGCGCCTGCTCATAACGCTCGAAGTGCATCGTGGAGGTGGCGCGCCCCTGCGTGGCCGAACGGAGGTCGGTCGTATAACCGAACATCTCCGATAGCGGAACGAAGGCCGTAATCACCTGTGCTCCACCGACGCGAGGTTCCATGCTTTCAATACGGCCCCGACGTGAATTCAAATCGCCATTGACCGCGCCTGTGTAGTCATTCGGCGTAACCACTTCAACCCGCATGATTGGCTCGAGCAGTACAGGCTTGGCC
>JBHEMC010000140.1:0-8170 GCA_046262775.1 Pyrinomonadaceae bacterium
ACATTGACCTGCTCCTTTGGGATGTTGGGAGCTGGCTCCAGCAAGACGGTCCATATCAAGTCGCCGACTACTCCTGCCACATGCGGGACAGTAAGCAATAGTGCGGCTGGTTCAGCTAGTAATGAACGTTCAAGTGACAACGGCAACAACACCGGCTCGGCTGTGATCACAGTGCAATGTCCTGACGTTGAAGTGACGAAAGTCGCCGATTCGGCGGCGGTAAATCAGGGCAGTCCAGTCGGCTTCACCATCACTGTGGCGAACACGGGTGCTGGAACGGCTAAGGACGTTAAGCTTAACGATCCATTGCCGGTGGATCCAGGGATGACCTGGACAGAATCGCCAGACAATCCCAATTGCTCAATTAACGGGTCCAGCCTCTTGACTTGTAATTTCGGAAATATGGCGTCGGGCAGCTCGCAGTCAGTACATGTCACAAGTCCGACTACGAGTGCCGATTGTGGAACGCTGGTTAATACTGCCTCTGCGTCGGCAACCAACGAACGGTCGAGCGATACTGCGAATAATTCCGCAAGCGCATCGATCACTCTTAAAGACGTAACGGCTCCTACGATTACGACCAATGGTCAGACGATCGCGCTCTGGTCACCTAATCACAAATACGAAACGTTTACGATCGGTCAGTTCGTCACCTCAGTCACCGACAATTGCGACACGTCTATTCCAGTCACGAACGTGTACATCTCGAAGGTAACCAGTGACGAACCAGAGAACATCAACAGCGGCGATGGCAATACTGTGAAGGACATGGTAATCGCCAACGATTGCAAGTCAGTTGATCTGCGAGCGGAACGCGATGGCAATAAGAATGGACGCGTATACACGATCACTTTCAAGGTGAAGGATTTGTCCGGCAACTATGGTACCGTGACCGCGAAGGTGACCGTACCGCACAGCCAGGGACCAAAGGGTAACCCAGTTGACGACGGACCGGTTTACACCGTTACGAATCCGAACTGCCCGTAGCGACAGGATTGCGTTCCGTCGCAGATATTTTTAATTTGCGGTGGAATGCATGAATTTACCCAGAATTTGACGAATTACTTGAGGCGAAAGAGGGAATAGCAATGAAGAATAAGATAAGACTAATTCAGGGCCTTGCGCTTGCCGCAGTTGTGTGTACCACTCTTGCAGCAAGCAGCGGGTCGAGCACGGCGAAAGCAAGCGTCTCAAATACATCACCACTAATGGGAATCACAGTCACAAACAATGCGGATCGACCGATCTATCACTTGTATCTTTCGCCAGTTAGTCCGGAGAGCTGGGGTCCGGACCTGCTCAATCAAACCACCATCAGCAAGGGTCAATCATTTACGGTCAGTGATGTGGCGTGCACTGGCAATGAAATCAAAATCATTGCTGAGGACCAGCAAGGCTGCTTTGTCTATGGCATCGTGTCGTGTGCTCAGGCGAATACGTCCTGGACCATGACAAATGATATGACGGCTGACTGCGGCAACTGAACGCGTTCGTTAGCGAAAAAAAAATGGGGTGGCCCGGGACGGCCACCCCTACAGTATTAATCTTGATGAATATCTTAAACAAATAACCGGATTACGGCCCAGCCAATCACAAAACTCACGAAGCCCCCTGAGAATGTAAAAGCCCACTCCACGGATCGACTCGGACGTTGCATCAACGCTCTCATCAACACCACCCCGCACTTCCAGCCATCGTGCTGATATAGCGGCAAAATATTACCGCCCGCCACAAGTAAGTTGATCCATCCGAACATTGTGCCCCAGCTTGCAAAGGCCAGGAGAAGGTTTACACAAATTCCGCCCAGGTGAATCATTAGTTGCTGGTTGATCGATCTTTGTTTCAACGCGGTACCGTCTAGTCGTACAAACGAGCCAAGAGGAATCGCGCGCAGATTCACGTGGATCCCAGCAACCTGAAACCCAAAGAGTCGTGGTCCAAGGCCCATCCCGAGTTCCGAGGCAGAAACTTTGCAGTAGCGCGCGACAAGAAGATGTCCAAACTCATGCGCGAGCATGGCGACGATGATGCAGATGATTAGCGAAAGAAAAAGCATTGCTGTCGTTGTCCGGATAAATCGGAGGCTTTTCAGAGGAACTTCTGCACAAGGCAGGTCAGGCGAAGAGATTTAAATCAACGCGTGTGCCGCTCGGATAAACTTCGAATTGTGAGGATTAATCGTGCGAGTGACGAAAAGTGTGACTCTCAAACGGACACATTTGGTCAGATATTGATGCAGTTGAGTCTGCGCCAGTCGCTGGCTAACCCTTCAATTCCCAAAGAAAATTCCCAACTCAGAAAGTCATAGGGTCACAAGCTACCTAAGCTTTCAGTGACTTTTAAGTTGAGGCTTTCTGTTGAGGGTTAATGGCTATGCGGCCGGCGCGGGCAAGCCCGCCGTTTTCATTCTGGAGACTTACTCAGTTAAGGCGTTCGTTTCAGCTGAAGGATAAACACTCACGTGGAGACTTTCTGAGTTGAGAGTCTTTCATTTTCGGTTGAGAAGGTTATCTAGCTTCGTGAAACCGAGCCTCAATAACTCCATCATTCCGTATTCCACTTTCGCGCGCGAGTTCTGGATACGTCGCCTGCTCCGCAACTAATCCTTCCATCGACAACTCCCGCTCAATTCGTTCAATCTCGTCTTCACTCGCCTCGATTTCCATGAACAAGCCAAACGGCAACTCATCAATAACAATCTTTGCCTGGTCCAACAACCAACGATCTCGGCGCTTCTCGTATACAACTGCTGGTCTGAACCCAAGCGACTCAAGAATTTTGTTCATCGCGTCTGCATTATCGACGACTGTCTCCTCTTCCAACTGGTGCTTAGTGTCAGTCGCACTCGGTAGACGTCTCTTGAACGTAAGTATTGCTCGCTCGCCAACGCGCCTGAGTCTCAGCACAGATGAGCTGAAGTCGACGTCCCCGCCGTCATAAAGCGTGTTCTCTTCATGATCAGTTCTCTCGAAGTGTGCACCAATTTCGGGTAACCGTTTGATCACACCTTCACGTTGATTTGCTGTTAACCGATATTTTTTTTCTATTTCAAGTGGCATCTGTCTTACGCCTGCCGCAACCAACGCAGTACTTCCGGAATAGTTGCCTTCTTGCCATACATCAGCATGCCGATACGATAAATCCGCGACGCGATCCAACTGAACAAGCCAACAGTGGCGCAGCCTATTGTAAACGACAGAAGAATTTGCCAAAACGGTGGCGTCTGCGTGACGATACGTACCAGCATCGTCATCGGTGAAAAGAACGGAATCATCGACACCCAGAAGGCAAACTGCGAGTCAGGACTGCGACTGACGGGCAAAAATAAATAAAAGCCGATAACGAGCAACAGAATGATCGGCATTGCAAGTTGACCGCCCTCCTGGGCAGTTGTGACCATCGAGCCGACAAGGGCGTAAATTGTGGAGTACAGGAAATAACCAAGCAAAAAGAAGAGAGCGAAATACACAAAGTCGACCGGCGGTATGTTCGGCATGTGCAT
Organism: Pyrinomonadaceae bacterium; assembly: GCA_046262775.1. Classification (GTDB taxonomy): domain Bacteria; phylum Acidobacteriota; class Blastocatellia; order Pyrinomonadales; family Pyrinomonadaceae; genus PSRF01. The sequence continues at coordinate 3,503 of JBHEMC010000140.1, forward strand.
TGGAAATCCCCCGGGTATCTGTGAGCCCGTGAAAAATGCAAAACTAAAAAACGCTATGCCCCAGATGGCAAGCTGCGTTAGCGCCACAAAAGAAACACCAACCAACTTCCCCATCATCAACGTAAATGGCCGAACTGAAGAAAAAAGTATTTCGGCGATTCGTGTCTCCTTCTCTTCTATAACGGCGCCGAGTATGACTTGACCGTACATCAGTATCGTCAGATACATGACAAACCCGACAGCAAACACCAGGGCGAAACCGCTTCCTGAATCTCGCTCATTGCCGGTGCTGCTAATGGTGTTTAGTTCGAGATCTACAGGTCTGGAAAGCTGTCGCAGCGCTTGCACGTCGATCTGTGCTGCAGTGAAGCGCCGTTCACGCACGACCCTGTTGAGAGCTCGTTGCAGAAGCCTCCTTGTGAAAACATCACTGTTGTTGCTACCAAAGAATTCAGGAGTTCCCTTAGCCATTACGTCAGCAGGGATAATCAAGTATCCGTCGAGCCGTTTCGCGCGGACGCGTTGCTCCAACTCCGTTCGGATTTGATCGACTGACGTGACGCCCGCGTTGATCTCTTCCAGAACAATCGCCGGATCCTGCCGCTCTCGCGCAATCTGTTGCAAACGCTCGCCCGGATTCGGTGGAGGAGTTCGTTTAGTAGCTGGCTGACTAAAATCTTCGGAATCGCCGGCATCGCCCATCACCACCGCGTAGAAGGATGGATATAACTGCCCCGTCTGGTCCACTACCGCAACTCTTATCGGCCCACCGGCTTTGATGCTGAAAATTATTGCCGGAGCAATACCAAAGAACGAAATGATTACCGGCGCCATTAGCGTCACCAGAATAAACATTTTGGCGCGCACGCGCTGGACGTATTCCCGCTTCACTACTGCCAGAAACTTTCTCATTCAGCAGCGCTCACCTTTTGGATAAAGATGTCGTGGAGACTTGGTTCCATCATTTCAAATTTCGTCACAGTTGCTCCGGAAGCCACGAGTCGGCGTAGTAACTCCTGCGCGCTTGCTTGTGACGCCAGCAGCACTTCGAGCTGATCACTATGCCTTTCGACTCTGGCGACCAGAGATTGGTCCATCAGAAGACCATCTTCACCTTCAATTCGCAACGCTACCAGGTTCTGCCCAAAGCTCTGCTTGATCTGACGTAAGCTTCCTTCAAAGATTTTTTTAGACCGGTTCAGCAGGCAAACATCGTCGCAAATCTTCTCTGCTACCTCCATCTGGTGCGTCGAAAAAATTATTGTCTTCCCGGCACGCTTTAGCTCCAGCACAACCTCACGCAACAACTCGAGATTGACAGGGTCGAGTCCTGAAAACGGCTCATCAAGAATTATTAGATCCGGATCGTGTATGACGGCGGTGATAAACTGAATTTTCTGCTGCATGCCTTTCGACAACTCCCGCGAACGCTTGTGCTTCCAATTGGATAATTTTAGACGGTCGAGCCAGTAGTCGACCCTCTTGTTAGCATCGGGGCCACTAACGTTCTTTACTTCAGCGAAAAAGCGCAACTGATCCACAACCTTCATTCGTTTGTACAAACCGCGCTCTTCTGGTAGATACCCGATGCGATCCTGCAGGGCCGGATTAACGATTTGGCCGAACAATTCAATTGTTCCGGAATCAGGGACAGTGATGTTAACAATCATCCGAAGCGTCGTAGTTTTGCCGGCGCCGTTCGGTCCCAGAAGTCCAACGACGCGACCCGCGCGCGCCGTCAAGCTGAGGTTGTCGACAGCCGTGAAATCTCCAAACGTCTTAATGACGTTTGTGAGTTTGATGGTTATGTCGTTGGTCATTGTGTGTAGTTGCTGCCAGGTAATCGCGAGCGCAGCGAACGAATTTAGCCGACGATGAGAATGTTGGATGCGCTCTCACGCCAGAAGGCGCGGATAATCATTACAAATCATCATGTTATTGACCAGTCTGAAAGCCACCGCTGCTGCTGAAGCATGTGGAAGCAGCAAGCTCGTTTTGAATATACAATCGCAGGTTCGGAAAAGCCGTATTTACCTGGGTTACAAGCAACCCCGTAGACAAAGTAACGTGGCGATGTACACCCGAAGATTGCATAGTTCAAGTGGGAGCGACGCTGCGCTCTGCTTCCCAAAGTGCGAATTTCCGTGTGTTGCAGTAATTGCGATTTTGATTTTTCTCTGCATCCGCACCGCGCCAAGCTCTCCTGTAACACCACGGCATTGCCAGAAACCTCCTTCGTGATACATAGTTACCACCTGTCCGCATCCAACGGTTAGCAGTAGGATCGGTGCTCTATTCTGCGAATGTGTGCCACTGCGAGAAGCGATAAGAACAACTGGTTACTCATCGTCGTGTGCCTACTGCTGGTTACAGGAACAGCACTCGGACAAGTCCCTCAAACCACACGACAACGCGACGGCACTTCGCGTCCGCCAGAACCTACAAGACCGCAAACCCAGGATCCACAAAAGCAACAGACTGATGATATCGTTCGCGTTTTTACGGAACTCGTACAGACGGATGTGATGGTCTTTGATAAGGATGGCCACTTTGTAAATGGCTTGCGTCCGGAAAATTTCGAGTTGCGTATTGACGGCAAGTTACGACCAATACAATCGTTTGAACAGATTACCGCAGGCAGCAGCGAAGAAGCGCAACTCGCCGCCGCGCGGGGTGTGGCAGCCGAGGGCAGAAACCCGAAAGCGCCGGTTCCACTCGATCGTGGCCGCACGATCTTCTTTTACGTTGACGACCTGCACCTGGATCCAGCTGGCTGGAGCTCAGCGCAGAAGTTGATGACCAGTTTTGTTGACAACAACCTGGGCCAAAATGATGAAATTGCAATCACCTCACCAAGTGGTCAAATTGGTTTCCTGCAACAGCTCACTGAAAATCAAATAGTTCTGCATCGCGCCATTAAAAGGTTGAGCCCTCGATCGGTCTCAGTTACAGACGGCGACCGGCCTCGGATGAATGAGTACCAGGCACTAATGATCGAAAAGAATGATTTCGATATGGTCGGTTACTTCGTCGATGAAACACTTAAGTTCAATCCGGGCCTCGAACGAGATGTCGCAGCACACATCGTTAGCAACCGCGCCAATGCCATTTTGTCCCAAACAAGCTATACAGCAAACATTACGTTATCAGGTCTAGAGGGAGTGATTAGATCTGTTAAGAACGTGCCAGGCCGTAAAATTGTTTTCTTTATCTCGAATGGTTTTGTCACAGAGAATAGACATTCAGACTCGCTTGGCAGGATCCGTCAACTCACGAGCGCTGCAGCCAAGGCCGGAGTGGTGATTTACTCCATCGATATGCGCGGCCTGATCGCGCCGTTCGGAAATGCCGAGGGTTTGTCATTCGACCCGACTGGTCGACTCGAGCGTGCGAGCGCGGGAGAAATCCTCGCAAGCCAGGACGCTATGAACGCGCTCGCGCGCGACACCGGCGGTAAGCCTATATTCAATACGAACGACTTCAAACCCGGTGTTGTGGAGGCATTGAAAGAAACTTCCGTCTACTATCTCCTGGTTTGGAAACCGGAAAAGAGCGGCGGAAGTGCAAGCCGGTTTCGCAATATCGACGTTAAAATCATTGGACGTCCGGAACTGACCGTTCGTGTTCGTCGCGGTTTTTTTGACGTCGATCCCGCTGTCCCCGCAACTGTCGCGGCAAAACCGGAAGACCCAATAAAGGCGGTAGCCGCGGCACTGCGAGACGTACTGGTGGCACCCTATCCCGAAAACAAGTTACCTGTGTCGCTCAGTTTGGATTATCACGATGTTGTAGCCAAGGGACCGGTTCTCTCGGCATCTGTACAGGTGCCCGGTGAGTTCATGGTTTTTGGACCAGAGGGTGACAAGACACAGGCACTTCTTGACGTCGCGGGAGCTTTCTACAACGAGGAAGGAAAACCTACTTCGACTTTTTTCGAACGGATTGTAACTACTGCACTCACTCCTGAAGCTGCGCGCGGGGAAATACCCGACATTACCTATACGTATCCCGCGGTCGTCGCGCCAGGACTCTATCAGGCGCGGGTCGTAGTGCGTGATTATCGAAGTGGTCGCGCGGGTAGCGCGAGAGCGTGGATCGAAATCCCCGATCTCACCACACGGCAGTTCGCACTCAGCAGCTTGCTTTTAGGAGAGCGCACGCAACCATCTGTTAACGTTGCCGATCATCCCGACGATATCAGGCCTGTCGCGCTAAGTGCTACGCATCGGTTCCGACATGAGTCGGTGTTGCGGTTTTTGGTCTTCCTCTACAATGCTGAATTATCGGCAACCGACAAAAAACCGGATGCAGCTATCCAGATGCAGATCGTGCGCGATGATCAGCCAGTGATGACAACAACTCTTCGTCGTGTTTCTACTGACGGCGTAGCCGACACGCAGCGCATACCTTATGCAGCTGAGGTCCCGCTCAACAGTCTCACGCCCGGTCGCTACTTGCTTGTTGTGAGTGTTATCGATCGAGTGTCAAAAAAGAGCGCGTCGCAGCAAACTCACTTTGAAGTGTACTATGTTATCTGGGCCTCCAGAGTTCGCACTGTGAATTTTTGCAAGGTGTACAGGAAGGTGAGTGCCAGTGAAGATTGCAAAGGCTGCATACTAAAGTGGAAGCTAATGACCCTTGGGCCCAATGTCGATCATCACCCAGCAT
>JBHEMC010000141.1:0-7977 GCA_046262775.1 Pyrinomonadaceae bacterium
GAGTGGAGGCCGGGCAGTGCGACACCAGATTCCCTGCTCTGCTTGACCTTCGCCGGCTCCGACGCCCCGAGCCAGAAGATCGTCGCTGGTATCGTGTGGTCCATGCTGAAGTATCCGAAATCCTCACTCGCCATCGCCGACGGGACCTGAACGACATTTGCATCGCCGACTGTGGATCGAAATACTCCTGCGAGTCTGTCTGTCAATTGCGGATCGTTGTAAGTAGCCGCAGTCACCTCGGTCTCACTCACTTTCACAATGGGCGCGAGCTCATCTGGAATGCCGGCGGCAAGCGCGATGCCTTTGGTAATTCGTTCAATGGAGGACAGCACCCGCTTCCGAACGTCTTCCTTATAAGCACGGACTGTCAACTGAAGGTTTACTTCGTCGGGAATGATGTTGTAGCGGGTTCCACCATGAATCGAACCAACAGTCACCACCGCCGGATCGAGTGGCGAGTTTTCCCTGCTAACAATAGTTTGCAACGCCATTACCACCTCGGCTGCAACTACTATCGGATCCTTTGTCGAATCAGGTTTGGATCCATGCCCTCCTAAACCACGAATCTTTATGTCGACAGACGTGGAGCTGGCAAGCGCATATCCTAAAGTGTAGCCAACAGTTCCGGCTGGAAGATCGGCGCTGTCATGAAGCGCTAATGCGTAGTCGGGCTTCGGGAACTTGTCATAGAGCCCGGCGCGTAACATTGCTCTCGCGCCATCAATTGTTTCTTCTGCGGGCTGCCCAATTAACACGAGTGTGCCGCGCCATCTGTCTTTCAGCTCAGAAAGCATGCGCGCCGTACCAAGCATGTTCGTAATGTGTATATCGTGTCCGCACGCGTGCATAACGCTTACTTCCTGCCCCGCATCATTCTTTATCTTTACTTTGCTCGCATACGGTAGATTTGTTTTCTCGTCAACTGGTAGCGCATCGAGTTCGGTACGCAACAACACAGTTGGGCCGGCGCCATTTCTCATCACCGCTACAACGCCATAACCCGTCCAATCAGGATTCTCATACCGGCCCAGCCGGTCCATGACTGTGTATCCCAGAGCTTTCAATTGCGATGAAAAAAAAGAAGCCGTCTTTTCTTCGTGGTGCGACAGTTCGGGAGCAGCGTGCAATGTCTTGTATGTCGCGACGAGGGAGGTGATATCGCGGTCAATCAGCGCATCCAGCGAAGGCTGCTGAGCCTGCCCGCTGGCCACGATCGCGCTCGCGAGCAATACAGGGATGAATTTTGCTTTCATTTGGGCAACTCGTGGGTCTTAAGTTTTCGACTGAGCTCATTGATACGAGCCCGATGGTCGTCGTCGTGCTCAGCTTGAAAAACCAGCATATCGACGAGGCGCATCTGTACTTTTAGTCTAGGATGCAAAGCCTTGTGTGCAAACACGTCAGGCCCAAGTTGTTCCAGGCTGGCGATAAGAGCCGTTCGCTGCTGTCGAAACGACGAAAGGCTTGATTGTATTCGCCCTTCGTTGTGGTGTGCTTCAAAAGTGGTAAGGTTTGACATATCAGCCGCCGTTAATGTCGTTTGGCGTGCAATGTATTCGTTGAGCCGCTGTTTGAGTAAAGTTTCCAGGTCCAGCAAATGTCCGGCATCCTCCTGAATGGACCAGCGGCCCTCATCTTGAATGGTTCACACGGTGTCTGGTAGTACATCGACGTGTTCCTCGAGTCGCGTGGGTGTCCCCCGTATCCGTTCAATAATCTCCGGGTAAACACCCGTCACGACATCGAAGCTAAAGCTATGGTTTCCATTTTATTCTTGTCGACATATCACGCGCCAGCGGTAATACCCTTCATTCTAGTGTTCATGCGGACAACTAACCGTTACCGACCGGCTTCAAAGCCTCAGTGGGCGCCGCCCTTCCAGTTCATTCCCAACCTATCGGAGGTCCCAATGAGAAAAACGCTCCTGTTCGCATTGGTTTTGCTTTCAATTGTGGCCGTGGGCCAAAACAGCCTGGCAAACGAATTGACGGAAGCTCTTGCCCGAAAAGCAGTCTCTGAACGTGCCGCCGAGTCAGCCCCAGCGATTGCAGAACTACGAGCGATGGGTCCGACCGGACTGAAAACGCTGCTTGACCGGTACACCGACGACATAAAACAACATATTGACGACCCGACGCTTGGCCGAACACCTGACTGGGATCGTATAGCCAATGCGCTGGACGCTGTCAGCCAGCAAAAAGACAGCTATCTCTCCGGACTCTACTGGTATACCGATTTGCGCGAAGCGCAAAAAGTTGCGGCTGCGAGCGGTAAGCCGATCCTGTCACTGCGCCTGCTCGGAAACCTTAATGACGAGTTCAGCTGCGCTAACAGTCGGTTCTTTCGAACGGTCCTCTATTCAAATGCTGACGTGTCAGCCATGCTGCGCCAGCATTTTGTTTTGCATTGGCAATCAGTGCGTCCAGCACCGCGCGTGACCATTGACTTCGGCGATGGACGTAAACTCGAAAGAACAATCACGGGAAACAGTATTCATTATGTGCTCGATTCAGACGGTCGTCCGATCGACGCTTTACCCGGCTTGTATGGGCCACAGGCTTTTCTGAAAGCACTTATGGAAGCGGAGTTGATTACTGAACAGGTGCGGGCCAATGGCGTTAATCGTCAACAACTGCTTGCGAACTACCAACGCAGCCGGCTGGCAAAAATTTCTACCGACTGGGTAACGGACACGACCAAAATCGGAGGACAAATTCCAGAAGGATTTGCCGTTGAAAAAAACCGAAGCGGTGAGGCCATCAGCATCGCACCGCTCGCGGTCACGAAAGCTCTAACAGAGGCGTCGATCTTACGGTCGATTACAGCTGGCACGGAGGCGCTTGGCAGGATCACCGACGAGGCGGCGTGGAATAAAATTGCGTCGCTACACGCAACAGAAACAAAACTGGATGCTCGTAGTATCAGTCTAATTCGGCGGCAAGTTCGTGGTATGGCTGATGCAGGCCCAGCACTCGACGATCTTCTGAAGAAATTTCAACAATCAATTGCGCTCGACACTGTTCGCAACGAGTACCTCTTGCATTCAAAGGTTTACAGCTGGCTGCTAAATGATCGCAATCAGATGGACGTCGATCGTTTGAATGAGAAGGTATATGCGGAACTTTTTCTGACGCCAAGATCCGATCAGTGGCTTGGATTGTTTTCTGCGAATGTGTACACAGCACTCGACAACAACGGCGTCGTTGAAGACCGATGAATAAGGCGGAACTCGCGGGTCCTCACCCACAAATTGGTGACGCGGGCGTCCTCGCCCACTGATGCGGAACGCGCTTTGCTCGATTACGCTTTAACGGTGCAGCATTCTCAGCGATAATCCCTCCGCTCTTCCACTCCTGTACTATTCAGCTAAGTTATTATGCTAAGACCATTCGTTTTGCTTCTCTTTTTTTCCTTTTCTGTCTTTCCCCAAACCACAATCCAAACGCAGGTTCGCGAATATCGCCGTCAAAACCAATACAGAATACTCAGTGAATTATTAACTCTACTTTCTGTGCCAAATGTTGCCTCTGATACTCCCAACATCCGCAAAAACGCCGCGCTCTTATTGAAGATGTTGAAGCAACGTGGACTTAGTCCTCGGTTGCTTGAAGGGATCTCACCGACAACTCCTCCAGCAGTTTATGGAGAATGGCTAACGCCTGGCGCCACTCGCACTCTGGTCCTCTATGCTCATTACGATGGACAACCAACTGATCCAAAACAATGGACCGGTACGTTCCCGTGGGAACCCACTCTGCGTTCGCGTGCATTAGAAGCCGGGGGTAAGAAGGTCCCAATTCCCGCGGCCGACGCCGCCGCTATCGATCCCGAATCGAGGATTTATGCGCGTTCAGCCTCAGACGATAAAGCCGGAGTCATGGCTATTTTGACGGCCTTTGATGCGTTGAAGGCAAAACACGTCGGGCTCAGCACAAATATTAAATTCCTGTTTGAGGGCGAGGAAGAAGCAGGATCACCACATCTTGAAGAGATCATTCAGCGAAATAAGGAACTGCTCTCCGGTGATGCCTGGATTATTTGCGATGGGCCAGTGCACCAGTCTGGCCGTAAGCAGGTGGTATTCGGTGCTCGCGGGGATGTGAATGTCGATCTGATTGTGTACGGTGCGACTCGTCCGCTTCACAGTGGCCACTACGGGAATTGGGCGCCGAATCCCGCATTGATTTTAGCGAGGCTTCTTTCGTCAATGAAAAATGACGATGGTCTTGTGAAGATCGATCAATGGTACGCAGATGTTGAACCGCTTGGCGAGGCTGAACGTCAAGCCATTGCTGAATCGCCGCAGTACGACGAGGAGTTAAAGCGGCAGCTGGGTTTAAAACGAACAGAAGGCAGCGGCAAGAGTCTGATGGAATTGATCAATTTGCCCTCCCTCAATATCAACGGTTTTAGCAGTGGAGACGTAGGTGCTCTTGCACGTAACGTGATCCCCACTACGGCCAGCGCAGTACTGGATTTGCGACTCGTGAAGGGAAACGATTACGAACGTCAGGTACAGCGGCTGATCGATCATATTAGAAAACAGGGTTTCTATGTTGTGGATCACGATCCAACGGCTGATGAGCGACGTCAATATCCGCTGATCGCCAAAGTTGTTGCTCGGTCTGGAGGATACAATGCCGATCGAACCCGAATGGATTTGCCGGTATCGCTTGAGATAGTTCGAGCTGTGCAATCTACGGTGAATGATAAAGTCGTATTGTTGCCCACCTCGGGTGGCAGTCTTCCCCTTTCGATCATCACACGCAACTTGAAGACTGTTACCGTATCAGTGCCGATTGCCAATTACGACAACAACCAACATGCTGAAAATGAGAATCTTCGACTCCAGAACCTGTGGGATGGCATTGAAACGTTTGCGGCGTTGATGAGTATGAAGTGAACGTTTCGGTGAGCGGGGCAAGCCCAGTTTCTCACGATAGTTGCATGGCGCTTGCCCCAACTCATGTGAAGTTTAGAACGTGCAGCCGTAGGCCTTCATCGATGTCCGCGCTTGCACTTGAGCGGTCTTGCAAGCTTGCGCCAGACTTGCGCGTGATTGAGGACTCGCTGCAGCGGCCTGCCACGTCCTGCGAGATTGGGATAACGCGCTCTCGAATTGCGCTCGAGCAGCAGCAGGCACCTTATTTCTGACACACGATTCGTAGGCTGCGATGTAGGCGTCGCATTCGGGAACACCGATCTTTGCGCTGCTTGGTGTTGTACTGGGCGTCCCTGCTGGGACGGCGATATTACTGTTTGCGGCCTTCATGTTGGAGTTGCTGTTCACCATTGGTTCTGTCTTGCTACAACCAACGAATAGCGCTACAAAAAAAATAAACATCAGCGGGACAAATTTAGACATGTTCGACTCCTGTTTCAAGCGGGTTACCTTTGCCTGAACGTAGAAAAAGAATGGTAAAGCGGCGGCATCATACACGCGATTGGGCCGTATCGGTTATCAATTTGGTCCATAAGATCTCTCCTGCACCTTGTTATGAATAGAACACTGAAAACAGCTTGCTGTATTGCCGGAGGTGGTCCGGCCGGAATAATGCTTGGTTTATTGCTGGCTCGCACCGGTGTCGAGGTAATCGTGTGCGAAAAACACGGCGACTTTTTAAGAGATTTCCGTGGCGACACAATTCATCCTTCAACCCTGGAGCTAATGTACGAGCTTGGATTGCTTGAAGAATTCTTGAAGCGACCTCACCAGGAGGTACGCGAACTGGGTGGGCAGATTGGCGATGAGTTTATTCTGCTGGCTGATTTCTCCCATTTGCCGACACGCTGCCGTTTTCTCGCACTAATGCCCCAATGGGATTTTCTCGACTTTATCGCGCAACACGCTGCCAGATATCCGACGTTCAGCCTGCGGATGAATTCCCAAATAGTCGAGTTGCTCCATAACAACGGGCAAATTGTTGGCGTGATCGCGAATGAGGCTGAAGGACCAATTGAGATTCGTTCTGATCTCGTGGTGGGAGCGGATGGACGACATTCAGTTGTGCGCGAAAAGGCTGAGCTCGCGTCCAGGTCTTTTGGTGCGCCGATGGATGTTTTGTGGTTTCGCGTGCCGAGATTGCCAACAGACGGTGAACAGACACTCGGCAGCATAAACGACGGTAGAATGATGGTGTCGATCAACCGAGATGATTATTGGCAATGTGCTTATCTGATTCGGAAGGGTGATTACCCTCAAATCAAACAGCGGGGGCTACCATTGTTTAAAAACGATGTCGCGTCGATAGCGCCGTTTCTTAGCGATCGTCTGTCGGCACTTAATGACTGGAACGATATTAAATTACTGACTGTGTTGGTGGATCGATTACAGAAATGGTACCGGCCGGGTCTTCTGTGCATTGGCGATGCAGCCCATGCAATGTCGCCCATTGGCGGAGTGGGAATTAATCTGGCGATCCAGGATGCCGTAGCTGCGGCCAACATCTTGTCCAGTCGGTTGCTTCGCGAATCAGTGACAGCAGTGGATCTCGAAAGAGTGCAGTTGCGACGCGAGTTACCTACGCGCATCACTCAGGGGGTGCAAGTATTTATTCAGAATCAATTGATCAAGAGAATACTAGGCAAACGTGGCAAGTTATCTTTGCCGTGGCCACTCAAGCTGTTCAGACGTTTTCCCCTCCTTCGGAGAATTCCAGCGCGGCTGGTAGGTCTCGGATTTAGACCCGAGCATATCAGGCCGCGGAATACGGCCCTATGAACATGGATCCAGTTGTCCATTCCGTTTCTCTTCGGTAGGATTGACACCACTCTTTCCAACAAAATTCAAGCGGGAGCCGATGCCTTATGAAAACGATCGTCAGCCTTGTGACTGTTTTGCTGTTGTGCTTGTTCTCAGTTTATGCGCAGGAGAACGCGGCTCATCACACGATCACGTCTGACAATGAAGGGCCAGAACTGCAGGAATGGGCGCGACAACGTCTCACCGAGTCGTCCCGTCATCAGGAATGGGTCAAGGTGAAAAATGCGGACCGCGAGGTCAACAGCTTCGTCGTTTATCCGGAGGTCAATAAGAAAGCGACGGCGGTAGTCGTGATTCACGAAATCTTCGGAATGAGTGATTGGGTCCAGAGTCTCACCGATCAACTAGCGGAAGCGGGTTATATTGCAATTGCGCCGGATTTACTTTCAGGTATGGGACCCAACGGGGGTGGCACAAGCTCCTTCGACGCGAAAAATGTGGGCCAGGCAATACAGAGTTTGCCGCCTGACCAAATTACCGCGGATCTGAATGCTGTCGCTGATTATGTTTCGAAGCTGCCCTCGTCAAATGGCAAAGTCGTTGTTGCCGGTTTCTGTTGGGGAGGCCGACAAACTTTTCGGTTTGCGACAAACCGTCCCACTCTTAAAGCTGCCTTTGTATTCTATGGCGAAGCACCTGCAACTGCCGATGGCACGATTAATGAAGAAGCGTTGGCAAAAATCAGCGGTCCTGTCTATGGCTTTTACGCCGGCAACGACATGCGCATCGACGCTACGCTGCCGAAAACGATTGATGCCATGAAGGAGCTGAATAAGAAATACGAGCCCGTAACATATGAAGGCGCCGGTCATGGCTTTATGCGAGCGGGTGAGGCTCCGGAACCAACACCGCCAGTAGCCAAGGGCGATAAGGATGCTGACGACAAAGCAACGGCCGATTATCAGAAGGCGTTAACAGCCTACAAGGCGAACAAGAAAGCCCGCAGCGAAGCCTGGACCAGATGGAAGAGGCTGCTCGCTGGTATATAAAACCAGCCCCACTTCCTGACCTGAGAATTTGTGCATCTTTATCAATGCAGGTGCAGGTGAATGGCAACGAAAGTTGAAGCGGGGTCGCACTGCGCTTGACCCCTTCCTGACCTGCGAATTTAGTGTGAGTTCATTCATGCTAGCTCTAGCACAATTTTTCGGGTTCAATCACATCTGAAGCTTGCTTGCCATTCACCTCACCTGCATTAATAAAGATGCACAAAT
>JBHEMC010000142.1:0-7894 GCA_046262775.1 Pyrinomonadaceae bacterium
CGATCTTGTTGTCTACGACATCGAAAACTTCAGCCCCGGCCTTCTTAAGGGCATCCACCAACTTGGGTGCGATCTTTAGGTCTGGTTGTAAGTATAGCTTCAGAGTGGAATTTGACTTAGTTGCGTATGTCAATAGATCTTTGAACTGGCCGGTAAGTTGCAGGGTTGATTGCCCACTCTTGATCTCGCCGACAACACCGCCGATTTTCTGCTTTAGAATGTCTGGAACCCTATAGGCCGCCCCCGTGGCTTCACCTTGCATTATTCGCGTTCGTGTTCTTTGTCTCACCGATGATGCCTAGGACCCGGTTCTCAAACCGTGAGCCTTGTGCTGCGTGCGCCAAGATTCTGCTCTCAACCTGCCCAACCGCTTCCTCAGCGAAAAGTCTCGGAAACAGTTGTCGCATAATCGGACTCGCAACCGTCTTAGTTGCGGCACCTGCAAATTCACCATAGAAAATATTGCTGACAAGATCCCGCTGGCCGGTACCGGCCGGATGCAAAACTTCATCGGGGTGCCCCGTTGGGGCCTCAGCATACTCTGCACTCGCAAAGATCGCGATGACGGCAACAACAACGCAAGGTATACAGTGGCCATCTGGATCGACGAGATTTGTCGGGTTGTTGTAGGTGTACGCATACTTGTTCAGCGATTGCGGCTGGGTAATATCAGCGTAAGGAAGCGCCTGCTTCTCAGCGTCTCCGGTTCCTGGGACACTGCCTTCACGCGGTCCACCGCTGAACTCATCAGGGCTAGTAAATCGTCCTTGGGTGGAGGAGTAGTATCTGGCGAGAAAGTAATCCAGTCCGGTTTCAATGTCCCGTTCTTTTTGGGTGAACTTCTGACGCACTCCGTCTCCGCCCGAATAACCTTGCGACGAAGTGCGACCATCGATTCCGGCGTACAATCGTCTTGATCGTGCCCTCTACTCTGATGACGATGTTCAGGGATTGAACACGCTGAACGGCCTGAACAAGTCAAACGCCCTGAACACACTGAATGAACATGAACATCTGAACACGCGTGAACACGTAGCGTGAGCGTGAGCATGAACGCTACCATTCGGCCCGCTGGGGAGACCCTGGCGGGCCTACTTTTTGGACCATTCGCACACCAATTCGCACACCGGCGTATAGGGTTATTCTTGAACGTGAACGAATAAGAGTGTGAGTGGTTTAAGGATGGGGCGGCTAGTGGGATTCGAACCCACGACCTCTTGATCCACAGTCAAGCGTTCTAACCAACTGAACTATAGCCGCCACAAGTGAAGGTTGTTTGCCCCCGGCAGGACTCGAACCTGCGGCCCTCTGCTTAGCTTCCAGCATCAAGTTTCCCTGACCGCCCGAGGTACCGGGTTTGCTGGCTGGACTATATCTTGGACATCGCAGTCCCGACCCGTATAGTCTCTGAGGAACCCATTGCGAACTGCCAACGGTTTCCTGCGGATTACCCAATCCTCATGGATTTTTACTGAGAGTTATTGTCGCAGTACCAGAGGCTCTAAGGGCGTTCCCGCATATAGGATCGTCCACTTAATGAGTTCCCGAAAACATTAAGCTTCCCCATTAAGGCTCCGACAAGGCAGATGCTCTATCCACTGAGCTACAGGGGCACATCCAATTTTCACGTGATGTTAGCCCGCGACGCTTCTCCGGTCAACTTAGCTTTTAGCAGTAACCCAAAGATCAAAAAAAGAGATCGTCCGACTTGCGAACGATCTCCTAATAAGTTTGGCTCCGCGCCCGTTGATTACGCAGCCATGTTTATGTCCGATTTAGATTCTGCAAATACTCTACGGCCGTTAAGAGCATCATCGATGATTTCGCGGACCGCGGAAGTTTCGGGGTTAACGTCCATACGGTCACAAGCCCGCAAATGTCTGACGATACCTTCCGTAGCAATCTGCAGCGCAACACCTGTTAGCTTAGAGTAACGGCGTGCCTGGATGTGGTCGATTCTGAGAAGCCGGTCTGTAAGCGGCAAATGGGTATCAAAAGTCACGATTGCGTCTACTCCTCCTAAGAATTTTAGGGCTCCATTCTTTATGAAACTATGATGCATTCGCCGGGCATCCTGGATGCAGCATTCAGCCAGATCTGGGAACTGAGGCGTCCCAAACTAAGCCTGTCTTTTTACCGATACCGCAAAGGGTGTTCAGCGAAACTGCGGATTATAGCGAACGAGAGTGCGTCCGTCTACAAGTTTTTTGTTAGCTCCTCCAAAAACGGGAACCCATTTACTATGAGGACGTTACGTGGATCGGATCTGGCAGATAGCGGGTGTTTGCGTAGTCGGAGGGAGTGCTAAGCACTGACGCCGCCCATCTTCCGTCACGAGAGGGGCGGCGTCATTTCTTTGTAAATACAAGTGCCGGGCGCTTACTTTTTTGGCAAACAGGTATCTTTCATTCCCTTGCCAACGCGAAACTTGAGCGTTGTTTTGGCCGGGATCTGGATTGTTTCCCCAGTCGCCGGGTTTCGACCCTCGCGGGCCTTCCGTTCGGACCTAACTAGTTTTCCAAAACCTGGGAGAACAAATTCACCGTTTGACTTAACTTCACGTGCGGCGAGGTTCGACAGTTCTTCGAAAAACTCTTTCACTTGCGCTCTCTTCATGCCGGAACTCTCGGCAAAGTGGTTGATTACTTCCGATTGCGTCATGCGCTTCTTGCCTGCGGCTTTGGTCGCCATGGTCTGGTGTGACACCTCCAACAAGAACTAGAATTGAAAAGCCAATGGGACAGTGGTATATCACACTCAACGAGCAAAGTCTTCAAAAAACGGCGATTTCACTAGGGTTTTTTAGTTGCCCCTACGCTCGCCAATGCAACTGAATGCAGCGTTACCAGCGGACGTCGATTGGCGGGTCGTAACTCGCCGCACTCATCTAAAATCCATCTTTGAAAACAATCGGCACACTTTTCCCTGAAATTCTCATTACTGCCGGTACGTTCGCGTACAGATAGCATGTGGTGCGTAGCCTATAAGTGCAATTCCCAACACCCCTAATGACAATCAAAGCGTTGCTGGTTGAACACAATGCAAACAATTGGCGCCACATCTCTACCTGTGGTCAATCGTCCGCTACAGTTTGCAAGCTTCTCTAACAGTCTGCTGGACGTTCTACCGCAGCATGCGCGACGCCTGCTCGCTTTGCATGTTGAACCAGTCTCTCTTCCCAGCGGAAGGATCATTCTCGAATGCGAGGACTTAATAACTCACCTGTATTTTCCTACTACAGCGACATGTTCCTTACAGGCCTTGCTTGAAGAAGGGTTAGCGATCGAAGTTGCAGTAGTCGGTCAAGAAGGAGTTATCGGACTTGCCGCATTGCTGGGACAACGGCGGTCGCCGAATCGAGTTGTCGTGCAATCACCTGGCAGGTTCTTGCGTGTCAGAACTGAATTAATAAAAGAACAGTTCGATCGTAATCGCGAATTTCAACAGCGAACGCTGCGTTTCACCAGTACGCTGCTAACGATTATCTCTCAAACGTCAGCTTGTAGTACTCGACATTCAGTAAAGCAGCGCTTTTGTCGCTGGTTGCTGATGGTCCACGATCGTTTACAAAGCGATAACATTTCAGTAACACAGGATTTCATTGGTCAGCTGCTAGGGTGCCGCCGCGCAAGTGTAACCGCCGTCGCAAATGATTTGCAGAAAACCTCAGCTATAAATCACACGCGGGGCAACATTCGCGTATTGAACCGATATCCTCTCGAAGTGAACGCTTGTGAGTGCTACAAAGTTAACCGGCAGGAGTTCGAGAGATTCATGGCCTCATTCTGTTTATCGTTTTCCACCTAACCGTACGGCAGCGAACCGATTCTGCGTAACCGAGACGGTACAGTAACTACCGCACACGAAATTCAGCAGGTTCTTGTCCCTGGAGTAGCACGTGCCAGAGGTTGCGGATACGAATGAGAATCAATTACTCGCCTCGCTGCCCTCTCGAGATCGAGATCGGTTATCACCGCAGCTGGAAAAGCTCTCATTCTACTTTGGGGAAATAATCCATAAGTGCGGAGAAGAAATTACTCACGTTTACTTTCCTCTGACATGCATCGTTGTTCTTGTTAGTTCCGTTGACGATAAAGCGACAGTTGAAGTTGGCTTGATTGGTAAAGAAGGAATGGTGGGAACTGCCATTCTAATGGGCGCCAAGGCTGCGACCAGTCACGCAATCGTTCAATGCGAAGGCAAGGGCCTGCGGCTTCCGGCCAATGTTCTAAAAAAGGAGTTGCGTAGAAATCGCGCTATCCGTGATGTGTTGCTCCCGTATGCAAATGCCGCGCTTGCACAAAGCACTCAACTCGCTGCATGCCATCGATATCACACCCCGCAAGCACGGTTGGCGAGATGGTTGTTAATGACCCATGAGCGGACCCACAGAGAGGAGTTGAAAATCACACAGGACTTTATTGCGCAATTACTCGGCACTCGCAGAGCTACTATTACAGAAGCTTCGCGCGCGCTGCAGAACGCAAACCTTATTAGTTCGGGGCGTGGGCGAGTTCGCATCCTCGATGTTGCCGGGTTGGAAGCCGAAGCGTGCAGTTGCTATCAAATAATTCGAAGTCAGTCGTGATCCCTCGCGAGCGGTTTGCTCAAACAATTCAGTTGGTCACAAATAATTCACAGTCCCCACACTTCTAGTTCCCACGTACGCTGCCGTACCGATTGCTCCCGTCTCCCAAGGTACTTTCGAGCCTCCAACACATTTCATTTAACACACGTTGATAAACTCGCGTGTCATATCGAACAAGGGGTAACGGGAATGTTGAAGCGGATTCTGATTACAGGCGGGGCCGGGTTTATTGGCTCACACCTTTGCGACGAATTGTTGAAAGCAGGTTACGACGTTCGCGCTTTTGACAATTTGACGGAACAAGTGCACGGCCCTGACGCTGCAAGACCAGAGTACTTGAATTCTGACGTTGAGTTGATTGTCGGCGACGTCCGCGACGCTGAGGCCGTAAGCAATGCGTTGGAGGGAATCGATGCTGTGTTTCATTTTGCCGCGAAGGTTGGCGTCGGTCAAAGCATGTACGAGATCGCCCAATATACGTCCGTAAATAACGGCGGCACCGCGGTGTTGCTACAGGTTCTTGCTGAGCGACCAGTTGAGCGACTGATTGTTGCC
Organism: Pyrinomonadaceae bacterium; assembly: GCA_046262775.1. Classification (GTDB taxonomy): domain Bacteria; phylum Acidobacteriota; class Blastocatellia; order Pyrinomonadales; family Pyrinomonadaceae; genus PSRF01. The sequence continues at coordinate 5,144 of JBHEMC010000142.1, forward strand.
TCCAGCATGAGCGTTTATGGCGAAGGGCTGTACGCAAACGCCGAAGGTCTCCTCTGTGGCCCCGTAAGCCGCACTCGTGAGCAATTACAAACCGGGAACTGGGAAGCACACGATGCGAACGGACATGTACTCATACCGGTGCCGACACCGGAAAGTAAACCTCCAACTCTGTCCTCGATCTATGCACTGTCGAAATTTGATCAGGAGCGCATGTGCTTGCTGGTCGGCTCTGCCTATCACATTCCAACAGTGGCGTTGCGCTTTTTCAACGTCTACGGTCCGCGTCAAGCACTGTCAAATCCATATACCGGAGTACTGGCAATCTTTGCGTCGCGACTACTGAACGGCAACAAACCGATCATCTTTGAAGATGGTCAGCAGCGCCGTGATTTCGTGAACGTAGCAGACGTGGCGAGGGCGTGTCGTCTGGCATTGGAGAGTCCATCAGCCGCAAACCGAATATTGAATATCGGAAGCGGCCACTCACACACTGTATGCGATATCGCGCGCCGGATGGCTCAGGTTATGAAATGCGACGACATACTTCCGGAGATTACGGGCGAGTACCGCGTCGGTGATATTCGACACTGTTTCGCGGATATCAGTGCGGCTCGCGAAGTACTCGGGTTCCACCCACAAGTGTTGCTCACCGATGGAATTGCAGAATTAGCCACATGGCTGACGACGCAGGTCGCTATCGACCGCGTTGGAGAACACAGGCAAGAGCTTGCAGCGAGGGGGCTGACCCTATGAGCAAATCGAATGGCAGACATCCTCGCAATGGTACCGGGAACGGCAACGGTGCGACAGCCCCTGCTAGTCCGGCGCTGCACGAAGGCGGCACAAGAACTCACGTGGCCATTGCTCCGTCTAAACATGTGCTTATAACAGGTGGCGCGGGCTTCATCGGTGCGAATTTGGCTCATCGGCTGCTGTCGCACGGAAAGAGAGTGGTGTTGCTCGACAACTTGTCGCGTCCCGGTGTCGAAAAAAATCTGCGTTGGCTAATGGAAACTCATGGCAGTCTCGTCGATATCGAGGTACCGGATATTCGCAATTTGGCCGCAGTGAAATCGCTGGTACATGGAGCAACTCAAGTCTTTCATCTTGCCGCGCAGGTCGCGGTTACTTCGAGTCTCACGAGCCCTATCGATGATTTCGAGATCAATTCTCGAGGAACGCTGAACCTTCTCGAGGCGATACGACTTGCAACTGTGCCGCCTTCGCTCGTTTTCACTTCAACGAACAAGGTGTACGGCAGTTTGAACGATCTAAATTTCATCAGACGCGGCGACCGCTATGAACCGAGGGATGAACATCTGCGAAATGGCATCAATGAGAACAGGCCGCTCGACTTTCACAGTCCCTATGGCTGCTCCAAAGGTGCGGCTGATCAATATGTGATCGACTACGCACGTACCTACAAGATTCCGGCCGTCGTTTTTCGAATGAGCTGCATCTACGGTCCACATCAGTTTGGAAACGAGGACCAGGGATGGGTAGCACACTTATTGCGCGCCTCAGTAGCCGGCAGGCCCATAACGATTTACGGTGATGGAATGCAGGTCCGGGACATTCTTTACGTTGACGATCTGATTGATGCGTTTCTGCTGGCGCAACAAAACATAAGTTTAATAAGTGGTCAGGCCTTCAATATCGGCGGCGGTCCGGTAAACACAATCAGTTTGCTCGAGCTAATGGATCTAATTGCTGAGCTACATGGCGGCGCTCAATCTCTGCATTTTGAGGAGTGGCGACTGGCTGACCAGCGGTACTACGTTTCGAACACCGCAAAGTTTTCAAGCGCAACGGGATGGAAGGCGAAGACGAATGTAAGACTGGGAATTCGCAAGTTGTATGAATGGATTCTTCAGGACGCCGCATCTCACTCAACAACGCGTCCCCTTTTTGATCGTCCTGTGGCCACACCTTCCTCTGTGCGTCAAAGATTTTCCGAAGCAACTGGGAAAGTTTAAAGGAGCTTGAATGCAGCTGATTCAGAGTTCCATCACTACAAGCAGCATTGCGTCAAGGCCGGCAACGGCCTGTGCCGCTGTCATATCGGGTCCGCGCGAGATATCTGTCGAAACTTTTCCCGTAAAACAGCCTGGACCATACGAGGTCCTCGTGCGCCTGGAAGGATGCGGTGTTTGCGCATCGAACATTCCGGTGTGGCAAGGACGTCCGTGGTTCGACTATCCGCTCGAACCAGGAGCGCCGGGCCATGAAGGTTGGGGTGAGGTCGAGGCAACAGGTCGGAATGTGAGTAATGTTGTTGTTGGCGATCGGGTTGCTTTTCTCTCGAATCACGCCTTCGCTAAATACGACGTTACCGCCTCTGATCAGCTCGTCAAATTACCTGCGTCTTTCGCGAAGCAAGTCTTCCCCGGTGAACCGCTGGCTTGCGCAATGAACATCTTCAGACGAAGCGAAATAACGGCGGGCCAGACGGTCGCGATCGTCGGAATCGGGTTTTTGGGTGCGCTTCTAACGCAACTTGCGGCGAACAGCGGTGCGCACGTGATCGCAGTCTCACGTCGCGAGTTTGCGCTGGACATTGCTCGACGTTTCGGGGCGACCGTCACGGTAACTTCTGCCGATCCCGATGAAGTGAAACAAGAAGTGCTCGATGTCACTTCGAACGAGGGGTGCGACTGCGTGATCGAAGCTGTCGGTCACCAGAGTTCACTTGACCTTGCAACGGAGCTGACGCATGAGCGAGGAAAACTGGTTATTGCGGGATACCACCAG
>JBHEMC010000143.1:0-7891 GCA_046262775.1 Pyrinomonadaceae bacterium
GGTGGGACAGTCGTAGTTGTGCCGCGGTTTAATCCACTTTCTTTTTGGTCTACTGTTCGTGAGCACCGCGTTACGTGGTACTCAGCAGTTCCCACAATTCACAAGCTTTTGCTTTCGAGGAACAAGGGCAGCGCCAGACCAGCAGGAGCTGAGCAGTTGAGGTTTATCCGTTCGTGTAGTGCCCCCCTGACGGCGCCACTCATGGAGGAGCTGGAAAACAAATTCGGAGTTCCTGTTTTGGAGGCCTATGGGATGACCGAGGCGGCGCATCAGATGTCATCGAATCCTTTGGCGCCGGCTAAGAGAAAGCCAGGGTCAGTTGGGTGTGAAACCGGCATTAAGATTGCAATCTTGGATGCAAACGGTGAGTTGTTGCCTGACGGAACCATGGGCGAGGTAGCAATAAAAGGCCCGAGTGTCTTCAGCGGATATGAAGACAACCCCGAAGCAAATGCTACTGCTTTTACGAACGGTTGGTTTCGGACTGGAGACCAGGGCTATTTGGATTCTGATCACTATTTGACACTAGTGGGTCGAATAAAGGAAATGATCATTCGTGGAGGGGAGAAGATTGCCCCGATAGAGATTGATGAAGTACTGGCGAGTCACCCCTCAGTTGCCGAAGCGGTTTGTTTTGGTGTCTCCCATCGAATTTATGGCGAAGAGGTTGCGGCTGCGGTGGTGCTTAATCATGAGGAAACAGAGAAGACGTTATTAGAATATTGCAGATCGTTACTCGCCGATTTCAAGTGTCCCAAAGTTATTTACATCGTCGAAGCCATACCACGTACCGCTACGGGAAAAATACAACGTCGCAATGTGGCGGCAGAGATATCCAGGCCGGGCGAACCTACATGAAATTTGCGGTGGTTGGTGCGGGCGCCATCGGCGGCTTCGTAGGCGCCATGCTATCCAGAGCGGGAGAAGACGTAACGCTAATAGCGCGTGGCGCAAATCTGCAGGCGATGTCTAAGGATGGCCTGCGGGTCCGAGGGGAGGTTGGGGATTTTGTGGCCCATCCTCACGTGACCGAAGACCTCGCGGAATTGAGAGACACGGACGTCGCGATCCTAACTCTAAAGGCACATAGCCTAGTCGACATTGCACCGGCCCTAGGATCTGCGTTAGGACCTAACACCGCCTTAGTCTGTGCCCAAAATGGTATTCCGTGGTGGTACTTCCATCAACATGCAGGACCGTTCAAAGACTGGAATCTTGAGACAGCAGATCCAGGGCAGATCATAGCGAAGAACCTGGGTTACCAAAGGGCGATTGGTTGCGTCATCTATTGTTCTACGGAGATTCGTGAGCCTGGAGTGATAGAGCACCTTGAGGGGATACGCTTTGCGATTGGTGAGCCAGATTACACTCGAAGCGAGAGATGTCGGAACATCGCCGCCGCCTTCATTAAAGCCGGGTTGAGATGTCCCATTCGGACCAATATCCGGCATGACATTTGGGTGAAATTGTTAGGTAGCGTTGCTTTCAATCCTCTTAGCGCCATTACCCGAGGGACTCTCATCGATATTGTTTCTTGCCCCGAGACAAGAACCCTCGCTCGCAACCTCATGCTGGAAGCCGACTCAGTAGCTAAAGCCCTGGGAATTGACGTTGCTATCACAATAGAGCAACGACTGCAGGGAGCAGAAAGCGTTGGCCCACATAAAACCTCTATGCTGCAGGACGTAGAAGCTGGTCGTCCCCTGGAGTTGGAGCCAATCGTCGGTGCGGTTGCGGAGCTGGCGGGCCTCCTGCGTATTCAGGTGGATAACATCAGAGCAGTCTTCGCCTGCACAAAATTACTAGCGCTAAAGCTAAGAGAAAACCAGTAAGCCAAACTGGTTAGCCGCAGTTCGTTATTGGATATTCACTCCCATAATGGACCATCCAGTCGACTTAAGAGTAAATGAGCGCTCTTTGCGAATCTTCTGCGCGTCCACTTTCGAGCGACTCGGAGTGGCAACCAGCGACGCCGTTCTTTGGGCAGACGCTATCATAGAAACAAGTCTCCGCGGAGTTGATTCACACGGAATTCTCGTCCTTCCGATGTACCTCGAGATGCTTGAAGCCGGCGGTATTAAGGCGAACGCGGCGTTAGAAGTGATTAAGGACGAGGGTCCAACGCTATTGCTGGATGGAGGGCAGGGGATTGGAGCGGTTATTGCTCATCGCGCGATGAATCTTGCGCTTGACCGAGCTGTAGAGTTTGGTCTGAGTTTCGTAGCGGTTCGGAACAGTAACCATTTTGGCAGCGCCGGTTACTACGCTGCAAAGAGTTTAGAGCGGGACATGATTGGAGGAAGCCTCACCAACGCTGGACCAGCGGTCGCCGCGTGGGGAGGAAAGAGTAAGGTAATTGGCAGTAATGCAATGGCCGTCGCCGTGCCTGCTGAATCAGAGTTCCCGATAGTGCTCGATCTAGCTATCGGTGCTTCTGCGGCGGCCAAAATCTTCTTAGCTGGGGAAAGAGGCGAACGGATTCCGACTGATTGGATGCTCGATCGAAATGGTCAACCGACTGATGACCCAAGCCAGCTATTTGCTGGGGGCATTCTTCAATCGTTTGGAAAACATAAGGGCGCGGGCCTGGGGTTAATAGTGGATGTCTTAACCGGAGTGATTAGCGGAGGTTTGTTTAGCACGGCGGTCCGAGGTTTTGGGCCGGACAGATCCGTATCCCAGGGTGTTTGTCACAGTTTCTGGGGTTTGGATGTGCGGCGCTTTATGGATGTCGGACAGTTCAAAAGGCGAGTAGACGAGATGATTCGCAACGTCAAGGCGTCAGAGACACGTGACGCATTTGAACGAGTGTACTTGCCCGGAGAAAAGGGATTTCTTACTCGACAGGATCGCGAAAGAAATGGCATTCCGCTCTGGACACGATTAGTAAAGGATCTAAAGGAACTCTCGAAAAGACTCTCAGTTGACTCGCCTTTTCCGGCTGTTGATTAAGAACCCACCAAGCATTTCGCCAGCACAACCAAATGAAAATAATCTCAGTTAAAGCGGTTCCGATTACCCACTTTGTGGAACGACCGGTTTATATGTTCGAACGACCGTTGTACCACCTGCTCGTACGCATCGAAACCGACGATGGGACCACGGGTTACGGCGAAGTAAGTGACAGCTACGGGTGTACTTATGCGCTAACAGTCCAGGCCATGATCGACGAGGCGTTTACGCCGCTACTAGTTGGAGAAGATCCCGCTGACCGCGAACGACTAGTCCAGAAAATGCGTGGCTGGACCAGGCGGCGGCTGGGTGATCAAGGGATCGCTGTTCAAGCGATCAGCGGGATTGAGATAGCGCTTTGGGATCTGATCGGCAAGATAAAGGGAAAGTCAATCAGTGAACTCTGCGGTCGTTTGCGTAATCGAGTGCCGATTTACGCCTCTAGTACAGTGATGGAAGAGGGCGGCCCGGACGTTCATTTGAAGTTGCTTGAGCCGTGTCTGAGACAGGGAGTTCGCGCAGTGAAAGTACGCCTGGGCGTTGACTACAGAACAGATCTGGTCACGCTGCAAGAGCTGCGCGCCTTGCTACCAGGCGGTATTCAGATGATGGTTGACGGTGGTGAGCATTACACGGTGCGGACGGCCCTGGAGATCTCTTATAGGTTGGCGGATCTAGGGATTCGTTTCTTTGAGGAACCTGTTCCTCAGAACAATCGAGAAGGTATTGCTAGCTTGATCGCAAAATCACCCATCCCGATTGCCTATGGAGAACACCTATTCCTCACTCAAGACTTTCAAGACTGTTTGATTCACCGCCGGGCAGATGTTATTCAGCCGGATGCTTCCATATGTGGCGGTATCTCTGAATGCCGAAGAATCGGAGCACTGGCGGAAACTTTCGGCGTGCCTGTGGCGCCGCATTCGGCATCGGGCCCGCTGACGCTCGCCGCCAACCTTCATTTGAGTGCCTGTTTACCGAACCTATGGATGCTCGAATACACGTTCACCTTTGATCGGGTTTGGAGAGAGATGCTTGAGGAACCAATTCTTTCGCCGCCCGCCATTAGCGAAGGGGAGTTGGTAGTTCCAAATGGGCCGGGCTTGGGAGTAGTTGTAGACGAGGATATGTGGGCGCGTTATGCGTACCAAATCAGGGGAGTGATTCCAGAGATGCCGCTCTGGTCCCTGGGTAATGTGTGAGGATTCGGAGTTGTGGGCAGCGTCCCGACTCATCCGGTTTGCTCAGGTCAGTGGTTAGTAGGGAAGCGGAATCCAAAATGTTTACGAAACCCGCAATTGTTATGGGAGGCTAAATGGAGAACAAATGGTATTACAGGTCACATGAAGGTGGTCTCGAACGGAAATTGGCGCAAGGTATCACTACGCGTGTTTTTTTCAGCGAGGCAATCATGCTGTCAGTTGCTGACATAGCTCCCCACACGGAGCCGTCGATACATAGTCATCCTGAAGAGCAGTGGGGATATCTGCTTGAAGGTGAATGTGTTCGAATTCAGGATGGTGAGGAGATAGCGATGAAAACGGGGGATTTTTGGCGTACACCAGCGAATACGCCGCACGGAGTGAGAACTGGCGAAACTGGGGCAAAGATTTTGGACATCTTTAACCCCCCACGAAACGCATATACCAAGCCCGGCGAGGGTCTAGCCGCCACGCAACATCCCCGAATTGGTGTCGAGCACTAAATTTTTGTTCGAAAACCTGAGCCCTGTGCTGAGATCTCCTCCCGTCTGGTGAATTATTGAGCCAGATACGGACCCTTCGAGAGCTTCATGGATAACGAAATGAGAGTACGAATGTTAATCGTTGTTGAGTAAATCAAAGCCAAGAAAGATCTTTCTTGACCTTGCCTGCGTCTTCTGATATTTAATATGCCATCTCAACATATGAGATTTATGTGATGGAAAATAAATCCTCTCCCTATCGTGTCCAGGTGCTTGATAGGTCTTTAGGAATACTTGAGTTGCTTAGCAGCGACGGTCCTGAGCTGTCCCTGATTGAACTTTCTGAGCGTCTTAAGTTGCACAAGAGCACTACCCACAGGCTCGTTGGAGTCCTGGAGCAGTATCGATTCGTTGAAAAAAGTTCGAGCAGTGGAAAGTATCGTCTGGGTCTGAAGCTCTTTGAATTTGGCAGCAAGGCCGTCGCCCATATTGATTGGAAAGAGCGTGCTCGCGGTTATTTGGAGCGACTCGCCTATGAAACCGGCGAGACCGCTCATTTATGCATTCTTGATGATGGGGAGGTGTTGTACCTCGAAAAAGTTGAAGCACCGCGAACGGTGCGAGTGCCGTCAATTGTAGGGAGGCGCTATCCAGCCCACTGTGGCGGAGCAGGAAAAACATTGCTGGCTTTCCAGCCCGAAGAGGAAATCGCAGAGCTTATTAAGCGGCGCGGCTTAAAATCGTTCACTCGAAATACCTTGACAACTCCGGCCCAACTCCGCGAAGGGCTACGCCTGGTGCGAGAGCAAGGATATGCAATTGATAACGAAGAATTTGAAGAAGGTTTGGAGTGCATTGGTGCACCCCTCAGAGATTACTCCGGGAAGGTCATTGCAGCGGTCAGTATTGCTGGGCCGACTTTCCGGATCACCGATGAGAAGTTACCACTCTTGGCAAAATCGGTTATGGATGTGGCGCGCGAGCTTTCGGCTGATCTTGGTTACCATGAGCCAGAGTTGAAAAAGGAACCCACCATACTTGTAGATGAAGCCCAAGTCCCAGCTTAGGCTTTGTTAGAAAAAAAATCCAAACTTGGACTATAGCGGCTCGCAGTTATTGAGCTTAGGCACAAGACGTTTATGGATTACCTTCGCAACACCAATTGGTATGCCATTCATACCCATCCCTGTCGTGAAGCTGTGGCTGCAATGAACATCGAGAGGCTCGGCCTTGAGGTGTTTTTACCGCAAATCAAGCAGCAAAAGTCTGTTTGGGGCGTAGCAAAAACAGTCATCAAACCATTGTTTCCAGGCTACCTTTTCGCACGATTCACTCCCATAGCCTACCTGCACTTGATTCATTACGCGCGCGGCGTGCGCCGAGTGGTAGGCAATAAAGACAAGCCTCTTCCCGTCGATGACGAAATAATAATGGCGGTCCGTTCGAGCATAGGAGATGAAGGCTACGTCCAAATGGCGCCGGAGGTGCTGCGACCAGGGGATCGAGTCGTGATCCAGGATGGGCCTATGCAGGGGCTGATCGGAAGACTTGATCAGGAGATGGATGGTCGTGCCCGAGTCGTTATTTTGCTTGAAGCGATTGAATATCAGGCGCGGCTGCTGATCGATAAGAGGTGTTTGAAAGTTCAAGCAGGAACACCTTGAAAAGCTAGAAACTTTAGACTGACGCAATTCATAGTTGTTTAGAAACTGTCACCCGAAGAGCCAAATGGTTTAACGGGAGGGGCGGTAGCCTGCTCCTTACAGAGCCCTTCTGCCTCCAATCTACATGCGATAGCGATTCCGAAACAAATCAATTCTGTTGGCTGAGTTAATCAACACCGCGGCTTTCCCGGACCAATATTCTTATCGGGTTTTCCGAGTTCCCAAATGAGTCAATAAGATGATCGTAACGTTCTGCTAAAGCAGTCTGGAATTGATTTCTGCACGAGCTTTGGCGGTGAACTTGTTCATTGGTGATTGCACCACCACTAGGCCTTGAGCCGCTGACCGAAAAGGGTGATTACATTTCCATGAGAGCAGAAATGGATGTTCTGGCCGGAATATCTGCTTGCCCTTTTGATCTGATCTCCTCTCCATTGCCCTCTGGTATCAGGATAGTTGAGCAAGTGGCGTTTCGTCCTTTCCGCTGACAACTTTTTGCAGGACAAAGTCACCGCTAGTTAATTCGTGTTTAAAATCTGGAGCATTCATCAGACACGAGTCCTGGATGTCAAATAAACCAACAAGATCCGGAGTACCCCGTTACGTAATTGGCCGCCGTCCATTTTTAGAAATGTCGGCAGCAGCTTCGATTGGCTGTTTAGCTGTCAAAATCGATGCCGTTCCGGGCGAAGCCCTAATGATCAAGAATAGTCTGCTTATCGACGGGACGAATGGAGTAGCTCTCGAAGGCGCCTCCATTCTTATTGAAGCAGGCCGCTTCACCAAAATCGTGCAAGGCCACCTCAAGGCGCCCGCTAGTGCTCGCATAATTGACGCCAGCGGAAAAACTGTTGTTCCCGGGCTTATCGATATGCATGCCCACCTTATCAGCGGTGGGTTTGACACCATTTCTGACAAGAGCATGTCCTTCGATCCGTCAGACCAAAAGAGAATATTGAAGCAGATGCTCTACTGGGGAGTGACCTCAGTTTGCAATCCTGTACAACCACTTGACTCGGGTCTTGAGCTTCGGGCTTTGGTCGCCACCAAAGGGTACCCCTCCCCACGTCTGTTTATCTCAGGGCCGGCAATTACCGCACCAGGTGGATGGGGAGGGGCGAACCAGCCTGAAGCAAGAATTGAACTGAGTGAAGTGGGACAGGTCGAGCAACAGGTTGATCGCCTCGCCCGTGCCAAGGTCGACTTCCTGAAGCTGTTTTACGACGACATGAGTAGTTCGTTCTCAAACCCGTTGCCAAAATTAGATGGACAACTAATGGCCGCAGTTATCAGAGCGGCTCATGCAAGAGGTTTGAAGGTAATGGTCCATGCCTATCGGACCGAAGACCATAAGGATGCGATGCGTGCGGGCGCCGATATCATGGCCCACTCCGCTATTACCCAACCGGTGGATGCCGAATATCTCGACTTGGCAAGAAAAAACAGGACGATGTATTTATCCACACTCTCTGTTTATCACGACGTGTTTGATGAAGTCGCTATTCGGGAATTAATCAGCAAAAACTTCGTGCAGAGGACTGTACCAAAGAAAACTCTGGCAACTCTAACTGGGATGGAGCCTCTTAACAGC
>JBHEMC010000144.1:0-7465 GCA_046262775.1 Pyrinomonadaceae bacterium
CCTTGGGACCTCTATCGCAGGCTTGATGTGTCGCGCGTGAGTGAAATGTCCTGCCACGTATATTCCACGCACGTTCGTTTCAAAAGTTTCCGGATTGTAAGCCGGAACTTCGGTGAGTTTTCCAGACTCCGTCTTGACACCCAACTTCTTAAGCAACGTCAGATCTGCGTCGCTACCTACCAGAACGAACACCACATCGTTCCCTATAGTAAGGGACTCTCCAGTTTCGGTCGTCAGGCGCACGGTGTTCTCGCTAATTTCGTCGACATGTTTGTACAAGATGACGTGTAGCCTGCCTGCTGCGATCTCGTCTTCCAGTGGCGTGCGGACCCAGTGCTTCATGGCGCCGGCTTTTGGATCGCGGTTCTCCCAGTCCTCACGCCAAATTGCCATCGTAGTGCGAGCACCTTCTTCAGACAGGAATAAGGCGGCCTCAGCAGCGCTGTTTCCTCCACCCACTACGAGTGTATCTTTGCGCACATAAGCATATGGTTCGACGAACAAGTGATGTACTTTCGGCAAATCTTCGCCGGGCACATTCAGCCGCCGCGGCTTTGCCATTGCACCGATCGCAAACAACACGCGCCGTCCGGCGTATTCACCCCGCGAGCTCTTCACGGTGAAGCCTTTGTCGACGTCGCCTGTCACATCGAATACTTCTTCTCCATTGTTAATCTTCAGGTCCCGATCTAAAACGAAGTGGATGTAGTGCGAGAGGAGCTCTTCGCGGGTCGGCTTTTCGCGCAATGGCTTTAGTGTCCCTTCGTGCATTTCAACTTCGTTCGGAGTTGAAAACATCGTGCGACCGACCGGGTACTGTCTGATAGTATCGGCAATCGTGCCCTTTTCAATGACGATGTAGTCGAGACCCTCGCGTGCCGCGGCCTCGGCTGCGGATAGGCCAGCAGGACCAGCACCAATGATTACTAGATCAAGTGTATCCGACATTGCCTTCACTCATGCGCGAGAAGCAGATCCAAATTACACAGATTTTTTACAGAAAAACGGTTTAGCCATATAGCACTTAAGATGTACACTCTACCGCCCTGGAGTATCCCGGGAACGTTTGGATTTGCTTAATCCTTCTGGTTTTAAAAAACTACTTCGCCGCGGGCGACAACCACTGATGGGCCACCAATCATTACCTCTTCGATCGTTCGCGTGTCGCCCTTTACGTTCAGGTTTATTCGACTTGGCCGTTTGATAAAATCACCCTGTTCGATCACAAACTTGTGTCTGCCATCTTGAGCCTCTGTATTGATCGCGCCGTGATGAACCAGGTACGCTCCAAGCGCTCCGCAGGCGCTGCCAGTGGCAGGATCTTCAGGAATGTTATCGGCTGGCGCAAAGAAGCGCGCATGCGCCCGAGCTGAACCTACTTCCAAAGTTTCTCGTGTGAACGCCAGACAACCTGTGCCGCCGCGGCGCGTGTAGATCTCCGCCAGTAACGACGCATTTACGTGACAATCGCGCAAATCGGCGACTGAACGAAATGGTACTGCGAGGCATGATAGACCTGTTGTGATTATTTGAATTGGTAGGGTTTCGTCCAGATCTTCCGTAAGACGTCCCAGAGCGCGTGCAAGCTCGGCGCGCTCGTGTGCGTCGCCAATCTCGTCCAGAATTTCAAACTTGCCCTGAGTCATTACTACTTGCATCGGCTGACCGTCTGAGAACTCGACGTCGACGGGAAGAATTCCGATACCCACTTCCTGATGGATGCGTGTCCAGCCACTACCGCTTTCCGGTTGCGCCACTACACTTTCGCGCGCGAGCGCATTCCAGGTGCCGACGACGGGATGGCCGGCGAAGGGAATTTCGCGTGTCGGTGTAAAGATGCGAAGCCGGCGCAGAACGCATGGTGCAGTTGTTTCGGAAACGTTTTGTGCTGCCTCGGTCGCTTTGGTTTCCGGCTTCAACACGAAAACTGTTTCCGACAGATTCATCTCTCGAGCGATCTTGGCCATCTGCTCGCTTGTCAACCCCTCCGCTTCCGGAAAAACAGCCAGGGGATTACCGAAGAAAGGTGTGTCAGTAAACACATCGAGCTGAACGAAGCGGTAGTTCGGCATCTGCTACTCCTGCACGGGTTTGGAGACATCATTCGCGATTCAGCGACCGACAGTCAAGCAAGAGGTGCAAGCGAGCGCTGAAGCATGTCCGCCCGTGTCGCACGAATCTTCAACAGGCGGACCGGTGGCTTTATTTGTCCCTCGTCAACCAAGCGTCGGCCCATTTTCTCAGCTCGTCGTTCTTTTTCAGAGCGACAGTGTTGTCAACAGCCGCTCTGATCATGTTGAAGACATTTCCTCCGGTCGTCGAGTTACATAACTGGTCCATGACGTGCGACCCGAGCACACGATAGCTTTCAAACTGTGACTCGTCGAAAAACTGGTCGGCTGTTGACTGGTGAGGAAAAGCTGGAAAACTCTTTTTGTATTCCAGTACGTCGCGAGGTTCATCGCCGTAAACAGCCGGTTTAATGTACAGCAACAATCCGTCTTTTACGTTATCGCCATCGATGCAGGAATAACGAATTTTCGCAATGGCCCAGTACAATCCCCTTTTAGTGTTGTCAGGCCAGGAGGCGAAGATGGGCATGCTGAAAAACTCTATTGGAATCCCGAGATCGATCCGAATTTTTCGAATGGCATTCCCCAGATCGGTGAAGTGATACTCCGGATCCTGGGCACCATCACAGGCGACGATCAGATGACAGCGCCGGAGGACCATCTCGTAGATTGCCAGGTTCTCAAAATGGCCACCATCAGTCAGGTAAACATATTTGTTCTGGTCGTCCGTCATTCCCAGGGCTTCATCGATGACAGGTGCGACGGAATATTTTGGCGCGCGCAGATAGTACGTTGTTTCACCAGCGGGTCCGGGATTCCCCAGCCACCATCCAAGTCTGACATTGAATAACGTAAGCACCAGAGACAGCAAAGGCGACGTAGTGTAGTAACCCATGTTTGAGCTCGCGGCGGCACCGGAGATTGTTGCCGCGGTTCCGAGCGAAATCCCACCCGTTTCACTTCCTCCGTACTCTCTCGAACTTCGATAGCCGACTCGAAAGCAACCACTGTGAAGTGGGGTGATTGTGAAAGGTTCAGCTTTTCGTTGCTGCCATGCGAGGTTCTCGCCACCGACGAGATTTAGCGTTGTATTGATCACTGGCATAAGTTTGAAAGTAGCTGGCGTCAGTGACCGCTGTCGAAACATGTTTGGATACGCCGATTCCAGCACGGAGCGATTCGTAAGAATGCTACTTCCATTGTGCGCCGCACCATTGGAAACAATTTCAGCAACGGCAGGGAGTTGAGCAACAGAACCACTGCCCTTCCCGCTCTTCAAGAGCGTTTGCACAAAATTTTGTTTCGCTAAATCCTTGTCCTGCAGAACACGATTGAGGTCTGTTCGGAGTGTTGCTATCAGGCGAGGCGATGGTGTCGTAACGCTCGGTAGCGAGTTGATGTTTTTGAGGAGATCACGGCCCGCAAGATAACGCGACAACTCGTTATCTCGGTTTCGCAGGGCCGCGGCAATGCCAACCGGATCGATCAAGTCGTCCTCATCAAAGAGGTTTGGCCGCAATTCATGCATGTTGATGTTATCAGCCGGGTCAAATCCGGTGAACGGATTTGGCTTTCGCTCGTGATCCGGTCGAGATGCCCCGAGAAAGGCTCGTATCAATCGATTGCGATAACCGGCATGCAATGAGAATAGATTCAGATTGATCGCCCGGGATAAACCCAATCCAAAAACGAATAGGACCAAACCAACGGCCAGAACAAACAAGCTCGAGGTGTGATGAACGACGTTCATGTGCGTCAACTCTATCTGCTGCAAACCACTAACGGCGCTTAAACCGTCGCTGATGTAATTGATGTAAAGGGTAAATCCTGGTCGCGGCAGGTTTGTCAGCCAATCGTTCACACCGGTTGTGGGGTGATTGCGAGCGAAGACGGCGATGGCTTCAAAGACCGTGCTCGTGACGATTGAAAGAAACGCGAGGAAAGCCGCCAGGAAAATTAGCGCCAGTAGCGGTAGAGCCCGGCTCAACAAAGAACTCAACAAGCGGGGCTTTGCCGTCGTTTTCTGTTTTGCATTTTGTTCGGTTGCCGGCGTCCTGGAACTGTGACCCAGAAGAACCGCCAGCAACCCTGAGACGCCTCCAAGTGGAACCAGCAGTCTCGGCGCACTTAACAATACGATTGGGCCATAGATAACCAGAGTGGTGGCCGCACACCAGGCGATGATCGCTATCAACACCCACGCTCCCAGACGTGCCCACCACTCGCGGTCTTCGTCGTCTACTGTTGGACTAACGCTTGAGACGCCAACAAAAAAAGTTGCACCAGCTAAAAACACCAGAAGGAAAGCAGGGACTGCAAAGCATGCGTACAGTTCTGTGGTCCAATTGGTCCAGCCAGACCAGACAGTCCATGACAGTCCGCGTCGATCCATGCCAAGGATTGGACTGTCAAACACGTTGTGGAGACGAGAAACCAGCCACAGTAACGTTCCGCCGACAAAACCAGCCGCTACGAGCCGTGCCAGATCTGATCCACTCACGTTCTTGCGACGTTCAGGATTTAGCACCCGACCGAGTGTTGCGGTCGCTATGAGCCATCCGAGAAAAGTGAATGCCGCACCGAAGAATGACATGAATGGAAGCGAAAAAAGCTTCGCAGCCTCCGGAGACCACGCCCAGTAAGTCGTCAAACAGAACCCAGACAAAACCAGAGGCAACAGGCAGTAGATGAGAAAACCACGCTGGGTAGATCGCGAACGCCAGTAGTGACTGCGTTGTCGAAGTTCTTCTCGCAGGCCGGGGCGATTGAAGATCATATAAGCGAGCGCCCAAACGCCCAGCAGAAATCCTGCTGCGAGCAGGATGTAACGTCCATAAAGTTTCGCAGAGTAACCAAGCAGAGTTACGGTCCATTCGAACTGTGTGTCTTGCGCTGTCATTGTCAGCGTTACGACAAGGCGCGGGAGCATCAACACCGCAAGAATCAATGGAATAAAGACGAGCCAATTCAAAAAGAGATTTCTGAGATATATGCCGATGAATGTCCATGTGTCTGCCGTGAGCAAACCGACTCGTGGGGTTATGAAGTTGCTGTACTTTCGCAGATACCGAATGGGTGTGGGATCGGGATCGATCTTCGTCTTAGGATCGCTGTTCGCCAGCTCTGCTGTTACACCGGCGAGCCCGTTTGGATGACGGTGTATCCAGGCAGTGAGCCAGCTGCCAATGTAACCACCGCCAGAGACGGTTGAGAGATAGTTGAATCCGCCGAGCAAGTCGTAACGTGCCAAACCCTGCAAAATGCCGAGACTGAAGGTGCCGCTACGAATGCCGCCTCCCGACAAACACAAAGCTTTGGGTTGTATTTTATGCTGAGTTTTGAACATTGCCGCGAGTCGAATGTTGTTCACCTTTTCAAGGTACGCGGGAAACGCATCTTCCAGCAGTAAGCGATTAAAATGGCGGAGGTCGTCGCCTTTGAAAGTTTCTGGTGATTCATATTCGCAGATGAGACTTCGACTAGCGGTGCCCAGCCAGTTACTCGAAAAGCGATCCGGTTGATAGAGATGTGAATCGTCAAGAATAGTATTGAGGTCTGTCGTCAAAGCTGTGACTAAACCAACCGGAGCCGTCGCTGGTTCACCGGCTGTGTTGGCCGCTATCAGCGCGAAACAATTTTTACTTATCTTACTTAAGAGGTATTTCGACAGGTTCTCTTTGACCCAATCAGCCGTGTGAACATTCACCGCACATGATCTGCTTGCATCTTCTGGCGGGCTCGCATATCTCAAAAGTTCTCGTCCAAACTGATTCGCATTCTTAATATGGGTTTCGTCGAACAGCCAGTCGAGATTCGCAACCACACAGCGACGTTTGGCTGGCTCATTCGCATCTGTCAGCTCCACAGTAAGACTTCCAAGTTTGGCATCTGGTCCATACAGATTGACATATTCCTGTTCAAGAACCTGGAACAGGTGTAAAGGAATGTTTAGCAGGTCTGACATGACATCTCCTGAGAGAATTGATGAGGTAATGGCAACAGAAAAACGACGCACTGCTTGCAATCGTTTGCGCCTTCGTTTTGTTAGACCGGCAACCAGAATAACGAGGATTTTGCTGGACCGGAGGAAGATCAGAACGGTCGTGACAATAGAGTTCGGCGAGAATGTTGTCAATAAGAAGGCTCGTCCAGATCAGCTGATATTCGTACTCTGGTGGTCGGGTTTCCGGATAAGCACCCGCCGATTCCTTCTGAGCTCTCCGAGTTAATTGATGACTTGACTGATGACTGACCTGAAAGATCTCGATGGTATTCCAGATCCTTCACTATTGGCACAAACAATGAACGAGCTCAACACAAGAGCCGATGCTATGACGACCGCCTTTGCCGATGTGAATCAGTCAGCTGCTGCCGCAAATGCTCATCGTGAAGCTCATCGCGTTATGGTTTATCCGAGAAGAGTCTTTGAGGAATTAACTCATGAAGCAAATCTCATCGCAGTTAGTCCATTGTTTGTTTTCGACGCCGCGCGCTTGGGTCAGCGCGGTGGACGACGAGGTGACGTCCGTTATGCTTTGGGCGGCGGTATGCGACTAAGCGTGGTCAGCCTCGATGTCGCCGCCGGCTATGCCATGAATCCAAACAGAAAACCCTGGGAGCCTCGAGGTGCGGTTGTTTTCTCAATGGCGGTATCACATCTGTTTCGGTAGCAGCACAAGAGCTCTATTAGGAGCGCGTGCGTCGCCCGCCAGATTACGAGCGCGGGCGTCCCCGGCCTTACGATGCACCGCACAACAAGCGGGCGAAGGCGGCCCGCGTTCCTTACAAAAGCTTGGAGGAAGTATGGCAACACTAAAACTGCAATCAACGGGAGTAGCAGTCCGTCGGCTTCAGGAGATGCTACGCGTGCTTGGTTTCGATCCGAATGGTGTCGATGGTCGTTTTGGTCCAGAAACTAAACGTGCGGTTAAGGCCTTTCAGAAAAGTGCAGGCCTTACGGTAGATGGCATCGCTGGACCAGACACTCTCTCCACATTAACAGATGCGGTAGCAGGTATGGCCACAGCCGGATCAGCAGTAGCAATTACCCCGAACTTATCGACCGATGCTGTTGCTCAGATGTTTCCCGGCACGCCAAGAAAAAACATTGAAGAGAATCTACCGTTTGTGCTGAAGGCATTCGCAGATGCTGGTCTTGGAGATAAGGTAATGATTCTCATGGCGCTGGCTACAATTCGCGCCGAAACAGGAAACTTCACCCCGCTAAGTGAATTCAAGTCAAAATTCAACACAGCGCCAGGTGGTCCACCATTTGGGCTCTACGATAATCGGCATGACCTGGGGAATTTAGGACCACCCGATGGCGCAAACTTTCGTGGTCGAGGCTACATTCAACTCACGGGACGTTCTAACTACCAGATTCATGGAGTTGC
>JBHEMC010000144.1:7475-7828 GCA_046262775.1 Pyrinomonadaceae bacterium
AGCTAGTCGATAATCCCGGACTCGCGAATCAACCCGAGATAGCAGCCAGGTTGCTCGCCAGTTTTCTCAAGAGCAAAGAGCCGGACATTCGTCAGGCTATAAAAAACGGTAACTTAAAAAGGGCCAGGAAATTAGTAAACGGCGGTAGCCATGGTCTGAAGGAATTTACTGCTGCCTTCAACACAGGGAAGAGCCTCATTTCTGAAATCGCGTCGTGACGTGAGATGGATTGTTTCTGCTGTTGTTTCGAAGCGGGAACTTTTCTGCCGTGAGTCCCTTCGCATCCGTCGCCGCACTTATCAAATCGACCGGAATTGTGTTCCAGCCGAGAATTGTGTAAGGCCAATCGCCAG
>JBHEMC010000145.1:0-7811 GCA_046262775.1 Pyrinomonadaceae bacterium
GTGCAGCGCAACGCTATGCGTGTGTGGGACGAAGGAAAAGATTTTCAGACTCTTGTGAGTGAGGATGAACAGATCGCTGCACATCTCTCTGCAGAAGAGATAGAGCGAGTATTCTCGCTCCAATATTACCTGCGCAATGTGGATAAGATCTTTGGAAGAGTATTTTGAAAACGAAGTCCGAAAGCCTTTGCGTCCTCTGCGTTTATCTTCTCCGCCGCTTCTTAGCAGCAGCACAAAAAATTTCGCAAAGGACGCAAAAAAATAGTGGTTTTTGGAATCTACTTCGACGCTATCTTCTCGGCAATATTGCCGATGATTGGGAATTTGAACCATTTGCCCTGGTACGCCTTAATTGCGCCAAGTAATAGACCGATTAGGTAGATCAGAGGAATTATCATCCAAACGACGAGGTACAGTAGCCACAAGAGAAGACCGATGACACCACCAGCGTCACCCGCAGCTGTTGCGGCGACGCCACCGATGATCGCGATGATGAAGCTGAGGATCCCCAGAACGATCATAATGACAAACCACATCGCGCCGTAAAGTACTGACTGCATTCCGTGAAACCGTATAAACTTGTTCTCCTTTTCGATGAAAAAGAAAATCAGTCCAACGATCCAGATATAGCTCAGGGCAGCGGCGACATTCGGAGCCAGACCGATGCTCGACTGTTGGCCGAGCGGAGGGTTTTCCATTATAAGTTTCTCCTGCTGACGAAAATAGTTGGAGCGAAGCGCGAATCTCAGGTCCACTTAAAGGAGCGGACCGCGACGTCGGCGAGATATTATCCAACGAAGAGTTTAGAGGCAATGTATTGTGACGATATTTTACGAGGAGACGACTGAGTGATGAAGGCGAGAGTATATGTAACATTGAAACCTGGCGTACTCGATCCGCAAGGTAAGGCCATTCAACATTCGGTCGAACTCCTTGGATTCTCAGGGATTGCTGATGTGCGTCAGGGGAAATATTTTGAGATCGCACTCGCAGGCGGCATCGACGACAGTCAAGCACGTGAATCTGTGGAGAAGATGGCGCGGGAGCTTTTATCGAACCCGATTATCGAGAATTATAGAGTTGAGTTGGACATGTGAATCTGAGGTGCGGGTTGTTTGGCGACTTAAATCAGCGAGTGTTAGAGTTTTAAATTGGAGAGAAGGTCTTGAAGTTTGGCGTCATTGTTTTTCCCGGTTCAAATTGCGATCACGACGCGTATCACGTGATTTCAAAGCACGTGGGCCAGCCGGTCGACTTCATCTGGCATCGTGATACAGACCTGAGTAGCTACGATGCCGTGATTATCCCGGGCGGTTTTTCGTATGGTGATTATCTCCGCGCTGGTGCACTTGCGCGGTTTTCGCCCGTCATGAATTCCATAAAGAAGTTCGCCGAAAGCGGACGGCTTGTACTCGGCATATGTAATGGGTTTCAGATTCTCTGCGAAGCCGGGCTCTTACCTGGCGCCTTGATTCGCAATCGCGATCTGCACTTCATTTGCGAACATGTTTATGTACGCGTCGAAACGGCCGACACTCCGTTCACCAATGAACTTCAGCGCGGTGCAGTACTCCGCATTCCGATTGCACATGCGGAAGGAAACTATGTTTGCGATGACCAAACCCTCGACGAGCTAAGACGTGAACAACGGGTGGTGTTCAGATATTGTGACTCGCACGGCAGTATCACCGACGCTGCAAATCCCAATGGGTCTCGCGATAACATCGCCGGCATTTGCAGCCCTGGTCGCAACGTGGTGGGGTTAATGCCCCATCCTGAACGTGCGTGCGACGATTTGCTTGGTTCAAGTGATGGACGCGACATCTTTCGCTCAGTTGCTGCGACTCTCGCTGCCGCAGCATGAACTAACCCCAGCATCCATGAAAAAAACTTTACCCTTCATCATAATCCTTGTCGTGTTGGGCGCTGCCCTCGGCGCCACGTGGTATTTGAAACAAGCGGCAAGCCAATCCCCCACAATCGCAAGCAAGCCGGCGACGTCTGATCGCCCGGCGCCGACAACAGCGCCTGCCGGACCGATCAGTACCGGCGCCATTCCGCCATATGTGCTCGGGCCAGCCGGAGCGCCGGTAACACTCGAAGAGTTTGGTGATTTTGAGTGTCCTCCGTGCGGAATGCTTCATCCGGTGCTGCAGACGATGCACAACGAATTTGGCGATCGCGTGAAAATCGTTTTCCGAGAGTTTCCGCTTGTGCCGACACACCAGCATGCACTGGCAGCTGCAAAAGCTGCCGAGGCTGCAGGCATGCAAGGCAGGTTCTGGGAAATGCACGACATGCTTTACGAGAACCAGAAGGCCTGGCATGAGGTTTTCGATGCCCGTCCCGTATTCGACGACTACGCGAAGCGGCTCAACCTCGACATGGATCGCTTTCATCGTGACTTCGATAACGATGCCGTTGATCAGCGGATCTTTCAGGATCAAAACCGCGGGCATTCTCTCGGTGTGAAGGGTACTCCCACAGTATTCATCAATGGGCGCGAGATACCTTTCGAATCCTTGCCCGCGGAAAAGCTTCGCGTAGTCATCCAAGCGGAACTGGCAGGACATAAGTGAAGAGTACCTGCGCATGAGTGCCCGTCAAGAGGTCAGCGTCACAGCAAATCCCAAACACGATAGTTGCCAAATGTCGCGTCGCCACCGGCGGCTCTATGCCGTGGCGGCAGTTATATCGTTGCTGGGTCTGGCGGATGCTTTATATCTGACCATCGAACATATCACCGGACAAAGCGTGCGTTGTACGATCGTGGCAGGGTGCTCTGAAGTGTTGAGCAGTTCGTATGCCGTGGTTGCCGGTGTGCCGCTTGCAGGGATAGGAGCCGCTGCATATTTCTCCGCTTTCAGTTTGGCGACTTTTGCTGCGTTTGGTTATCGCATAGCAGCGTCCCTCTTAGTCTTTCTGGTTTGTTCAATGTCTCTCGTGGCTCTTTGGTTGATTTATCTTCAGGCCTACGTGATTCGAGCGTTTTGTCAGTTCTGTCTGTTGTCTGCCGCTATTACCTTCGTCCTTACTGCTCTCGTAGTGATTGCCAGATCATTGCCGGTTTCTAATAGCCGACTCCCTATTAATTAATCGCCTGATTAGGAATCAACGTTGTCGCTTTCAACACGAATTATTTAGCTGTACCGTGATTGGCGGCTGTGACCCGCGCTTTGCCTGAAAATCAACGCGGTTAGAAATCCAATGTCCGGGCCGATTTTGAGGGAAGGCCCGCTTACTTGATCGGGCGTGTCTGTCCCGGAAGCCGTTTGTACTGCAGTGCGCACCGCGTGTAAGGTATGTTCAGAACAATCGAAAAGGCATTACTTATGGATCAGCAACAGGCATCGGTCGCAGATATTTTTCGACGTGCACAAGCTATGCATGAACAAAATCCCGACTGGTCTTACAAACAGATTGGCGATCATCTTGTGCAGGAATTCTCCGGCAAGAGTTTTCCTTCACTCCACAATCTGACGATACCTGAGCAGGATGCGCGGGCGCCGGAGGAAGACTGGTCCGCCGGCCTTTCCATCGTGCGGCGGGGAATACAGTTTCAGGACTGGAAAGAGATTGCCGCCGGGATCGTTTTAAGTTTGGAACAAACTGAGAATTACGAACGGCAACGAGGGGCTGAGGGCAGTCGAGACGATTGGCACGATCGTTCCGTGGGAATTGACGAAGCGGTGCATAAAGCGGTCGGCAAGTGGATGCCGGAAGAGTTGATGAAATTAGCTGAAAGACAAATTAAGAAATAGCTTCGGAGTGCGCCCGCAAAGCGCAACGGCGACGGCGGTTTGATTGCGAGATTCATCTCAACTCAACGAGGGAAGAAAATGCCGTCACCACTCCGCTCTGCCAGCGCACTGCTCCAAAATTAACTTATATTATGAGCTTTCTAAATAATCTTTTTCAGGACCCTAAATACCAAGCTTCAGAGCCACGCAAGCCCCACGAGATTCAAGAGCCTGAGATTATCATCAGCCCTGATACCCATCGTGAAAATCGCATCCCGCCTGGTCAATCGCGCACGAAAAAATGGCCAGTACTGGATGCGCATGGTACGCCCGATATCGATCTTGCAAAGTGGAGGTTCTCTGTTGAGGGGCTCGTTGAACATGCGATTGACTGGTCGCTTGACGAATTCATGCAATTGCCGGCCGTGCGGGTTTATGCAGATTTTCATTGTGTCACGCGCTGGTCCCGGCTCGACAACGTATGGAGTGGCGTGCAGGCGAAGGAAGTCGCACGTCTTGCCGGCCTGAAGCCAGAAGCAAACTTCGTTTTAGCACTCGCTTACGACTACGGGTGGACCACTAACGTCCCACTCGAATTTTACCTAAGAGATGATTCGCTGTTTGCCTGGGCGCACGACGGCCAGCCGATCCCACCAGAGCACGGCGGGCCGGTCCGTTTGATAATTCCACAACTCTATGCCTGGAAATCGGCCAAGTGGATCAAAGGGATTCGCTTTCTCGAACGAGATGAAGCCGGCTATTGGGAGGAGGGTGGTTACCACATGCGGGGAAATCCGTGGAATGGTGGCGATGGTGAACGGTTTCGTTGGTCCTGATCTTCCGTGAGCTCAAACTCGCCAAAAGACGCAGCCGCAGTAATTCTCCTCAGGCAAGATACCGATCCCCAGAACCCTGAATTGTTCTGGGCCCGGCGCAGCCCACAGCTGGCGTTTCTAGGCGGCTTTCACGCATTCCCCGGCGGCCAAATCGAACAAGATGATGCGTTCGTTGACGTACGTCACGCAAATGACCAGCAAACCGCAACGATGATTAGCGGTGCTGCCCGGGAGCTATTCGAAGAGTTGGGGGTTTTGCTTGCGCGAGGTGCAGAAAGCTTGACGAAAGGCCAGCGCGCGTCGCTGCTCGATGATTTACAATCGAAGCGGATCACCTGGCGGCAACTGCTTTCGCATTACGAGCTACAACTTGATGCTGATGATTTCACTTTCGCGGGACGTTGGGTAACGCCGCCATTCTCAGCACGCCGTTTTGATACCTGGTTCTTTCTTGCGAATTGCCCCCGTAAACAGGATCCACATGTAATCCCTGGCGAATTAGTGAGTGGTGAGTGGATCACTGCTAATGCTGCTTACGAAAGTTGGTTCGAGGGCAAGGTGCAGGCAGTGCCGCCCACTCTCCACGCAATTAAAACGCTCGCTGCCGGTTTGACGACCGATCTTGTCGAGCGCTTTCTGGATGTGCCACAAGCAGACGGTGAGCCGGTGCAGCGAATTGAGTTTCGACCAAACTACATCTGCTTTCCGGTGCGGACGCCAACCAAACCACCCGCAACGCACACGAATTGTTACATCATCTACACAGATCGCGAACTGCTGGTCATCGATCCAGGTTCTCCTTACAAGGATGAACAAAACGCTCTGTCATCTCTCGTGGATGAATTTATTACTATAGGGCTGGCCCTGAAGCTGATTGTGTTGACCCACCTCCATCCGGATCATATCGGAGGAGTCAATGCACTGAGACAGCATGTGGGCGGCGTACAGGTGGCTGCGCATGTGCAAACGGCGGAAGCACTGGCGGACATAACTGTCGATCATCTGATTAACGACGATGACGAGATCAATCTGGCAGGCTCTCCGCCAATATCTTTGAAAGCTTTACACACGCCAGGACATGCTCGCGGGCATTTGTGTTTTTATGACGCCGACCGCGGTATTCTGATCACTGGTGACAACATCGTTGGGCTCGGTTCAGTGCTGATTGATCCACCTCAGGGCAATATGCGCAACTACTTCGCTTCGCTCCGGAGAATGCGATTACTTTCGCCGTTACAAATGTTGATGGGAGGGCATGGGCCTGCAATTGCAAACCCAATTGAAAAAATCGACGAATATATCAATCATCGACTCGAGCGGGAGCAAAGGATTTTAAATGCCTTTCGAGACGGTGCGACAACGTCTGCAGAGATCGTAGAAGTCGTTTATACCGATGTGTCGCCGAAGGCACGGGCAATGGCGGAGCGCGCCGTCATTGCGCATCTGGAAAAGCTGAAAGAGGACGGAGCTATTTGACATTGGTCGTTTGTTCTTTTGTTTGCAGGTTGGAAAGGGAACGTAGTTCCCAATTGCAGGTTTACTTCACAAGCTGTTTCCACATGGACACGGTTGCGGCAATGCGCGAAGGTGCGACAGGAGAGTCTGCAACGTGATTGTGTGTGCCGGCGTTAATCATCACGGCACAAATCTGTGGCGTACAGAAAGTAAGATCTGTTGAGTGCTACATTAGCTGTCGCAGCTGCCGACACTACAGAACCGCATCCGTTCTATGTCCTGCGTTTCGTGGTTTCGCGTGCTTACGGTTAGAATCTGACTCCAAATAAAAATATGAATTACCCAAGAACTCTCGGTGAACTCAAGGCCGCAGGTTATCAAACTCGATCAGTTAGGGATGAGCTACGGTCGAATCTTATCCGCAAACTACGTGCTGGAGAAAAACTTTTTCCCGGAATTGTCGGATATGAAGAAACGGTCATTCCGCAACTTACGAATGCGCTCCTTTCTCGTCACAACCTGATTCTGCTCGGTTTGAGAGGTCAGGCGAAAAGCCGCATCATTCGCCAATTGACGGAGTTGTTGGATGAGAAAATCCCCATCATCGCCGGCTCCGAAGTAAACGACAATCCTTTCAATCCAATCTCCGCGTACGGACGCCAAACCATTATCCTCAATGGTGACACGACTCCGATTGATTGGATTGATCGCGACGCTCGATTTGTCGAAAAACTGGCAACGCCTGACGTTACCATTGCTGACATCCTCGGCGACGTTGATCCAATCAAGGCGGCCAAGGGCGGCCACTTGCTCAGTGATGAACTTACAATTCATTACGGATTATTGCCGAGGGCAAATCGTGGAATTTTCGCCATTAACGAGCTACCGGATCTCGCCGGCAAAATACAAGTAGGTCTTTTCAACATCATGGAGGAGGGCGATGTGCAGATTAAGGGCTATCCCGTCCGCCTTCCACTGGATGTGATGCTCTGTTTTTCCGCTAACCCGGAAGACTACACGGCGCGTGGCAAGATCATCACCCCGCTGAAGGATCGAATTGGCTCGGAGATTATGACGCACTATCCGAAGGAACTCCTTACGGCTGTTGAGATCACAAAACAAGAAGCATGGATTGATCGCAGCAATTCACAAGCAGTATTAATTCCGGACTTCATACGCGAGCTGATTGAGCAAATTGCATTTGAAGCCCGAGATGATAATCATGTCGATAAACACTCCGGCGTTTCGCAGCGTATGCCAATAACCGTAACGGAATCAGTCGTGTCAAACGCAGAACGTCGAGCCTTACTGCGCGGGGAAAGTGCAATCGTTCCCAGAATAGCCGATGTGTACGCGGCGATTCCGTCGATGACCGGGAAAATGGAATTGGAATACGAAGGTGAACAACTAGGAGCGAATCGCATTGCACGCGATCTCATTAAACGCGCTGCAGGAGAAGTGTTCGAAGGATACTTTGTCGGCATCGACTTCTCGCGTACTGTTCAGTGGTTTGATGAAGGAAACAAACTGCTTTTGGCTGACACAGCTTCGGCGACTGAATGTCACGATTTGTTGGAAGCTGTTCCCGAGTTGACTGAGACTGCGTTGATCCCCTTCGAGTTCAAACCGTCAGATACGCCTCAGCTGGTTGCGGCGTGCGAATTTGTGCTTGAGGGATTGTACGCGCAGAACAAGATCAGTCGAAACGAAGAAGGCGGTTATACAGCAGTAACTAAGGCTCGGAAGGATCGACGCGGCATGATCTACGATGATCTTACGG
>JBHEMC010000146.1:0-7721 GCA_046262775.1 Pyrinomonadaceae bacterium
CTTGTACGGTTCTGCTGGATGGGAAACCCGCATATTCCTGTCTCGTGTTAGCTGTCGATGCAACGAACAGGAAGATTACGACAGTCGAGGGACTTGGAACGAGTGACGGTCTAAACGCTGTTCAAACAGCATTCGTGGAACATGATGCGCTCATGTGCGGCTTTTGCACTCCAGGGTTTATCACTACTATTTGCGCTTACCTGAAGACCAATCCCAATCCGACGTTGGACCAAATCCGAGAAGCTTGCAAAGGGAACTTTTGTCGTTGTGGCACATACCCTCGCATTTTCGAAGCAGCACTAGCGGCGGCCAAAGCACCTGCAGGCACGAACCACGGTTAAGGTTCAATTTGTAAGAAATCATCAATTGGAGACACTCATGCAACAGGCCGCTCCGAACACACAACAACCCGCTCCAAAGAAGAAGAAAATTCGGGTACCACGAGTAATTAATGGTGTCGAGCAGATGGTGGAAATCGAGGTGGACGAAGACGCTGGACCAGGTTGGGGACCAAACGACAAGCACACGCTACTAAATCATCGCCTAACCCGTGTCGATGGACCATTGAAAGTTAACGGTTCTGCCCGCTACACCTACGATATGCGACTTCCGGGCATGTTGTATGGCCGGATCCTCAGATGTCCGCATGCCCACGCAAAAGTAACCGGCATCAACACTGATGCGGCCAGCAAATTACCCGGTGTAAAAGCGATCGTTCCGGGGCCACTGGAGGAACTTCGATTTGCAGGCGCTCCAGTCGCTGCGGTCGCGGCAACGACGCCGGAGATCGCTGCCGATGCAATTCACGCGATCAAAATGACTTATGAGGTGCTGCCACACGTTGTGTACGCTGATGGTGCGATCAAGCCTGACGCCCCGAAAGTGGTGGCAGGAGAAGGTAATCTTCAACAAAAAGAGAAGCGTGGCGATTTGCAAAAGATGGGAGCGGCATTTGCGACTGCAGATGCTATTGTCGAAGCCGAATACCGCACCCCGCGAATTCATCACGCATGTCTTGAAACCCACGGCATCGTCGTAGATTACAGCGGCGGTGATACTGCCACGGTTTACGCATCCACACAGGGAACATTCACAATTCCCGGCGACGCAGCAGAAGCTTTAGGCATGCCGCAAAGTTCCATTACCGCGATCGTCCAACACATGGGCGGAGGGTTTGGTTCGAAGTTTGGTATCGGCACTGAAGGTATGTTTGCCTGCAAGTTGTCGAAACAGGCGAAGGCGCCGGTGAAATTGATGCTGACACGGTATGACGAGTTTGTAATGGCAGGTAATCGTTCCGGCTCATGGCAGAAATTGAAAGGCGGAGCTAAGTCAGATGGAACTCTGGTTGCTTTTCAAGCACGCCAGTATCGTCTCGGTGGTCTTGGCGGTGGATCACAAGCCGGTCAACCCTACGTTTATAGCGCCGCGGAGTTTTACCGGGAAGTATATGCGCTACACACAAACGAAGACTCTTCAATAGCGATGCGAGCTCCCGGCCATCCACAGGCTTCGTTTGCAATGGAGTGCCTGATGGATGAACTCGCATATAAAATCAAAATGGATCCCGTCGCCTTTCGTAAAAAGAACCTACGCGATCAAGCCTACCACCGGCAGCTTGACCGGGGTGCCACGGAGATCGGTTGGTCCAGCCGCAATCTAATGGCAGGAGCAAGCCCGGGACCACGCAAGAGAGGAATGGGTTGCGGAGTCGGCACATGGGGAGGCGGCGGTAACAATCAATGCAAAGTGGACGTGACCGTAGCGCGAGACGGCGCAGTGTCAGTAGCCGTAGGGACTCAGGACCTGGGCACAGGTACGCGGACCTACACCAGAGCAATCGTTGCCGAAGAGTTAGGACTTCAGGTGCGTGACGTGATCGAACAAATCGGCAACTCGAAGCTCGGATCGGCGAATCCGTCGGGGGGTTCAACCACTGCCGCTTCACTTGCACCGTCAGTGAAAGACGCTGCGATAAAAGCGCGAATAATGGTCGCAGAAAAGCTCGCGCCACTGCTGGACAATGCAAAGCCGGAAGAGATTGCATTCGTGGCTGGCAATATTTCGGCAAATGGGAAATCGCTCGGTTGGAAGCAGGCATGTGCTGCATTGCCGGCGGCCGGTGTGACAGCACATGGCGAGTGGAGATCAGATCTCCAGGCACGCGGCGTCCACGGTGTCTGTTTTGCGGAGGTTGAGGTTGACGTAGAAACAGGACACGTCCGCCCAATTAAGATGGTTCACGTGCAGGACGGAGGACTTCCGCTTAACCGGTTGACCATGGAAAGCCAGATCAACGGCGGCATGATTCAATCGCTTGGAATGGCAATCTGGGAAGGTCGTGTGATCGATGAGGAATTAGGACTGCAGCTTAATCCGAACTTCAACGACTACAAATTGCCTGGCACTTTAGAGATGCCGGAACTCGTGCCAATCATCGACGATGGCGATACACGCGCGGCTGTTATTGGAATCGCAGAACCCGCGATTATTCCCGCCTTGGGTGCGATTGCGAATGCCGTATTCAATGCCTGTGGGTTGCGCGTACGCGAACTCCCGATTACGCCTGACAAGGTCCTAATGGGGCTAATGAAGGAAAGGACGAGCGCATGAAGGCATTTGAGTGGATAAACCCAACAACTGTCGTTGAAGCCGTCAAATCGCTAAGCGCTGCCGGCGTTGCTGATATCGATGATGCACCGCGAGCGATTGCGGGCGGTCAGGATCTGATCACGACGATGAAAGATTACATTACGCGTCCTACGCGGGTAGTGAATCTAAAAAACATTCGCGGCCTGGATCGGATCACAGTGGATGCTAAAGGTGGCCTATCAATTGGAGCACTGGCGACCCTCGCGCAAGTGGAAGAGCATCCTGCGATACAAAAAAGTTTTCCTGGAATCGCTGAGGCTGCACACTCTGTGGCCACGCCGCAAATCCGTCACCTGGGAACAGTCGGCGGAAATCTTTGTCAGCGTCCCCGGTGTTGGTATTTTCGATTGGAAGAAGTCCAGTGTTTGAAGAAAGGTGGTTCGCAATGCTATGCAGCAACTGGCGAAAACAAGTACAACGCCATCATCGCCGGTGGACCATCTTACATCGTTCACCCGTCCGACCTTGCACCGGTACTGGTTGCCCTCGGAGGCGCCGTTTCAGTGACAGGTGCTGGTGGCAAGCGCCTGATCCCACTGGATAGGTTTTTCACGTTGCCTTCAGGCGGAAGCATTCGACGTGAGAATGTCTTACAAAACGACGAGATTATCACCGCGGTACATGTGCCGGCATCGCCACTTGCCGCACACTCAACATATTTAAAGTTTAAAGAGCGCGACTCGCTTGATTTCGCTATGTCAGCAGTTGCAGCAGCCGTCCAACTGCTTCCGAATAAAACCGTCAAGGACGCGCGGATCGTTTTAGGAGGAGTCGCGCCGATTCCCTGGCGTGTCCCGTCCGCGGAAAAATATCTGACAGGAAAAGCGATGACCCGTGATGTTCTGCAAGAGACGGCACGAATTGCTCTGGCTGATGCAAAACCGCTCGAGAAGAACGCCTACAAGGTACCATTGACGCAAACTCTCGTCAGACGAGCGTTGGCGAAGGCGGGCGGATTCGAGGTTTAACTCGCGTTGGAGAAGAAATGATCATGAACGAAGAGGCAACTGGCACAATACGCCTGCCCGCAACTTTGGAATCCCCGTTTTGCGGCGCGCTGCGCTCGAAAAAATTTTTCCTTCTTGATCGGCTGGCAGTAGAGGCTGAGGACTATATCGACGGGAGTAATCACTGCTGGTGCCGGCACACACAGGAGGTGATTGGACCTGATAATCAACGTGTCCACCCGGACAAATGCAAACCCGGACGGTCATGCTACAGTTCTGCGATCCAGGAGTTATAATCAGAAGTCGATTATAGCTGAGTGCTTTATTCTGCGGAGGTTTGGAAATGCGAAAAGCGTTATTCGTTACGAGTGTTGTTTTAGCTGCCGTCAGCGGAGTGGTGTTCAGTTCGCAGGCTGAAAACGTCAGCCTAAGGGGAGACTACGTTGAGGTACGAACGGCCAGCGTTTTTGCGGGCGCATGCCACTACAACGGAGAAGTTACGACTACTGGTCGCGATGCAATGCTCGCCTGGAATGTAACTTCGGGTAAGTGGCAGGGTGTCGACCTGACTGGAGTTCGCGTGATGGCAATCATCACTGCATCCTCGAATCTCTCCGACAGCAACGCCGCACGAGAATCTGAAGTAGTTATCGATACGAGAGCATCCCGGAGTCAGGCGCTCGCGATGCTTAACGCTCTCCACGAAAAATACGCTGCGACGTTAGGCAAGATTGTTTCGGTGAAATACGCGCCGGTGTCGTTTGCGAAATCCAATGGCAAGTTCTCAGTAGCGGCGGACGACGCGAGTATAAATGTTGAAGCTCTACCGAACGATCTCTGCTGCAAGATGCCAAATCTCGTCTGGTATTCGCCGCTTGTCGGTGTTGAGAATCGAAAGGTTGGTTACACAACGAACGCTGCGTACACCGGTGACTCTGTGAGTGAGCCCTGGATGCGTTCAGGGGAGAACAGCGCCTTCTACGGAACCTTTTCGCTGTAAGTTCGTGCGAATGCAGCGGCGGCGATGCTGCGCGCTGCCGCCTTGCGATTTGCGAATCAAAAGTGAGTTAAATTGGTTGAATTTCAGCTCGGGGAAACGTGTGGATTGACTTTCGCTACACGCAAAAAAGCTTTTGCCGCGTGCGAGAGAGTTGCGCCCCGCCGATAGATCAGATGAAGCTTCCTTTCCAGTCGCATTTCGCGAACAGTTAGTGCAACAACCTGGTTTCTTTCGATCTCCGCTTTTGCTGTCAATCGAGGAACCAGAGCAACGCCCATCTCGTGCTCCACCAGCCGCTTGATAGATTCCAACGTTGGCATTTCCATCGAGATTTTTAGCGGCGTCTTGTATTTTTCGAATGTACGCACAACTCTCTCGCGATATGGGGAAGGGACATTGTGGGCAATAAACGATTCCGCACCTAACTCACGTACAGATACAATCTGCTTGCCAGCCAGCGGATGAGTCGGTGCGACGATCAAAGCCAGGTCATCCATCACCACGGGAATGGAAGCGATCGCCAAGTCAGTCGGCTTGAAAGAGACCACACCAATCTCCACACCACGGCCTAACACCTCTGAAGCGATTCTGCTAGCTAAACTGCGTTTCACCTCGACCTTGATATGCGGGTGTCGCGCCCGAAAGACTTCCAACACCGGCAATAGATACATCACCGTGTATTCATTGGCGCTGAGGGCAAGCTTGCCGTGCTGAAGATCCTTCAGCTCTTTCAATGCGCGATGGGCGCCATGGCGCAGGTTTAACATCTGCTCCGCGTATTCCAGGAGCACCCTTCCTGCCGCAGTCATCGTGCCATCCTTTGACGAACGATCGAACAGGGGTTCGGCCAACTCTTCTTCAAGCCGCCGGATTGCCTGGCTGATCGCCGGTTGCGTGCGGTGCAACACTTCAGCGGCACGCGAAAAGCTTTGCTCTCGCGCCACTGCCACCAACACTTCAAGCTGGTTAACGTCCATTTAAAGTCGCCCAGAGTGGGCCAAAGGTTATCCAGACCGTAAGCCGGCGTTATGTTATCACGTATGCTTATCTTTCCATAAACATTATAACTTTGACTTTGGGGTCGAGGGTTCGTAGCATTCTCGTTCGACCGGGAGGAGATTGAAATGCAGCGAATCAGAATCTTCGATACCACCTTGCGTGATGGCGAGCAGTCGCCGGGCTGTTCGATGGATCTTGCCGAAAAGGTCCGGATGGCCATCAAGCTGGAAGGTCTTGGGGTCGACGTAATTGAGGCAGGTTTTCCCATCGCTTCCGACGGTGACTTCAATGCAGTCAGGGCCGTGGCAGCTGAATGTCGGAATGTGAAAGTGGCAGCGCTCTGCCGTACGGCTGAACAAGACGTTGCACGTGCTGCTGAGGCGCTGGAGAAGGCGGCCCACCCGCGCATTCATACCTTCGTCGCTACGTCGGACATTCACCTCGAACATAAATTGAAAAAGACTCGACGAGAAGTGATCGACATGACGCGCACTACTGTGCAGCAGGCCCGCGAATATGCCGAAGACGTCGAATTCTCCGCTGAAGACGCAACTCGCAGCGACATTGAATATCTATGTGAAGTGCTCGCTGTAGCCATGGACGCCGGCGCATCGGTTCTTAACGTGCCTGACACAGTTGGCTATACGACCCCGCCAGAGTTTACGCGGCTGGTTCAAACCGTTGCGGAACGTGTCGTAAGAGATCAGGAAGGCATAACAATCAGCGTGCATTGCCACAATGATTTAGGATTAGCGGTGGCGAACAGTCTTGCCGCCATTGAAGCGGGGGCGCGCCAGATCGAATGCACTATTAACGGAATCGGTGAGCGAGCCGGTAATGCTTCGCTGGAAGAAATTGTGATGGCGTTAAGAGTACGTGCTGATCGATTGCCCTTTACGACTGGCGTAGAAGCTACCCAACTGTATTCCACCAGCCAATTACTTTCGTCAATCGTGGGATTTGACGTTCAGCCAAACAAGGCAATTGTCGGCCGCAACGCTTTCGCGCATGAAGCCGGTATCCATCAGCACGGCGTAATTAATAATCCGCTTTGCTACGAGATCATGACGCCAGAGTCGGTGGGTGTATCTGCGAATGCGCTCGTTCTCGGCAAACATTCCGGGCGCCATGCTCTATCTCTTCGTTACGAAGAGCTCGGGTACCGCTTAACGCAACGCGAGTTGAACGCCGCTTACAGCAGTTTCACTACCCTCGCAGATCGTAAAAAGCGAATTTACGATCAGGATCTGATCTCGTTATTGAGTGCGGCGGCAAGGTCGCGCGCAGAGAAGGCGTCTATTGGCGCGGCCGCATAGCCTATCCGTCAGCTATCACCTATCAGTCAGTTGTCAGTTATAATTTAACGACATTAAATCAATGTTTTGAGCTGCACAGGCTACGGATGACATACACACTGCTACTTATAGATGATCACTGCAAAATTGCTACTGACTACTGAGCACTGACGATTGAAATCATGCAATTACGTATCACAGTTCTTCCTGGAGACGGCATCGGACCTGAAGTTACTGCCGAGGCTGTTCGAGTTTTACAAACAATCGCCAGCATTCAGGGATATCGATTCCGTTTCGAGGAGTACCCGATTGGCGGAGTCGCAATCAAAATAGATGGTTCACCTCTGCCGCGTGAGACACTTGACGCGTGCCTTTCAAGTGACGCTGTCCTGCTCGGCGCCGTTGGCGCCCCCGAATACGATCTACTTCCACCCCATCAAAAGCCTGAAACGGGTCTACTCCTGTTGAGACGTGCGTTGGGTGGTTACGCGAACCTTCGGCCGGTGGTTTCTTACCCGGCCATTTCATCGTGTTCACCATTGCGAAGCGACGTCACGCGAGGCGCGGATATTCTATTTGTGCGAGAACTGCTGGGTGGACTTTACTTCGGTGAACCAAGAGGGTTTTCGGACACAAATGGCGTTTCTTCAGCGCTGAACACGATGACGTACACAGTCGATGAAATTGAACGTGTTGCCCACATCGCCTTCGCCGCAGCACGAGCGCGCCGCCAAAAAGTAACTTCCGTTGACAAGGCGAACGTGCTGGAAAACGGCGTCCTCTGGCGCAAGACGGTCACCGCGCTCGGGGCGCAATACCCCGATGTCG
>JBHEMC010000147.1:0-7696 GCA_046262775.1 Pyrinomonadaceae bacterium
AGTAGATGGAAGTCTTCGCCTCCACCACCACCGAGGACCTTTGCTGCCGCCGCGATGTTCGGGAGCCGTCCGGCTGCGCCCTGACCGACGTTGTCAGCGCCGACCGGGACACGACCACGCAGATCGGGGAGAGCAAAGGTTGTTTGGCCGTTACCGCCATAGGTTGTTCCCAAGATCGAAAAGAGAGCCTGATTCTGGTTTATCGGCAGGAGTTGGCCGTTACAGAACGCCCAACCCTGCGGTGCAAAATTCCAAGATATGAGTTTTATTTCTCCAAGGAATGGTGTGCTCACGATTTACTCTCCTTTTCTTAACGGCTGCAGAAAGCCGCTCCAGCACAATTCAATAATGCTACAAACTGAAATTCCCATTCACATTTTAGGTGTGTGGGAATAAGCCGAACAGCGAGATGATGAAGTTGATTGCGAGAAACGGCATCATGTTGTCGTGCGGTTGACTACCGCCGGCCGGGGCGACAGCTGCTGCTGGCAAACTGGAGTCGGGCGCCAGCGCCGTAAATTGAGGAATGCCTGTGTTGGCATTTGCTGCCCACACATTGCCGGTCGGTTTGTCGTTACCACCTGCCGCGGAGTTGGCCATGGCAGCATGGGTGTGGGTGGGAATCTGGTTCACAGTTAACGTTACCGATTCCTCGCCTCCCATTTCTCCAATGACAAAATTGTTGCCCTGATGAACGGGGACGCGACTTTGCAAATTCGGCAGCGCGAACGTGCTCTGTCCGTCGCCTCCGTACGTTGTCCCAATCAAATTGAACAGAGCGTCGTTCTCAGAAATCGCCAAAAGCGCTCCATCGCAAAAATGCCAACCCGCAGGAGCGAAGTTCCCTGCAAACATTCTGATCTCACCGATAAACGGTTGACCCATAGCTACTCTCTCCTTTTCGTGCCGCCAACGTTTGAGGTCGGCGGTGGAATAACGTTAGAGAAGTCGATTAAAAATTGCTTCGTAATACACGCCGTCGTTCGTTTGCTTTATCGGCACTATCATTAAATCAAGGTCACCCAAATTCTCATTCTGGAAGCTGTAGGTGCGCTGCGGAAGGACGTATTCTTTGGGACCAAGGAAGTGGACGGCGAAACTCTCGTTCCGCCCGCTCGATCTGAGTTCTGACAGCTCCGTCATCGTCAATTCAACAGGCCCATGTCCTTCGACATGAATTCGAAACTTGCCGTTTAATTCTGACTTGAAGATTTCATAGTCCGGAAGATCCGCCATTTCTTCAATCCAATTACCGACTCTGTTTGCGATTAATAATTGCTTCGTAGCGGTGGTTCTCACGAGGACCAATAGGAACCAGGAACAAGGAAAAACTTCCCAGAGCTTTATGCTTGACGAGGTACGTTTCCTGGTCCAACCGGTAGTTTCCATAGGGACCAGTAAAAATTAGTGAAAAGTTTTCTCCCGGTGGTCTCCGGTATCCACGCTTCATCGTTGTTAACGCCTCATTGACCTCAGCGAGCGTGAGCGCTACGGTCGTATTATTGAGGCGTACCATGAATTCAGTGTTAACGAGTTTCGCGAAGTTTTCTCGTGAAAAATCAGCCGCGTCGGCAAAAGCGGGATCCATCAACTCTTTAGATGAGACGTCGCCGACACGTCCAAACACGCTTGGCGCTTTGGCGAGAACTGTAAAAATGATACCGCTCTTCAAGAAACTACGACGCGTTGTAGTCATAGACTCAGCCTCCTGGCTCAAACGAAGATGTATGCGGTTGCAAGTGATCGGTCAGTATGCGTTGGGCGAGCGCTCGTTGCCATTCCAAACAGATTTAACTTTAGAGTGGAACGATTGGATTTTCTTACGATAATACAAATGATGGCCCTGAAAGTACGGTTCTTCTGTTAACAATGAGGAGCGCAATATATATCTAATCCGATATGAATACAACAGAAAACATATGATGCAGATAGTCTTTCATGGAGCGGCGCATAAGACGTCTCGCCTTCACGTCAGGCTTCGCGTATAGTACGCCGTTCGATTTTTACCGGGAGGGCTTTTCACTTGGGATCGGCACTGATGATTGAAGAATTCGGTTCGAACATAGCGACAGTTTGGTCTGAACTACGCCCAGCAACGCGCGGTATTGTTGAACGAGCGGTGCAAACCATTGCCAGCGGCTCTACGCCCGGGCACAATTTTCAATACGATGCACGTGCTGATTTGGAGCTAAGTCGTTTTTTAAGCGCCTTGGATGAACGGGCCACTGACAAAACGAGCGGCCTCGATGAAGACGCGATTCTCAGACTTAGATCTGTCGCTGATACATGCGCAGGAGTACTGCAGGACAAAACCGAATCTGCAGAAGTTTTTGCGCAATTGGTAAGGCGTGCTAACCAGCAACGGAATTATCGACGTATTGATGCGCTGGCGGATACGTTGATTGCTCGCTTCCCGCCCAGTGAAATCTGCGAACTCGCCCGGGCGGAAGATACAATTGTGCGAGAACTGGCGAACGAGGCGCTGGCGAGATTTCCTATCTCAGTTCTGACGAACCTGCTCAGCGATCCGGTAGATTCGGAGATTGCCCGTTCAGCGTTGCGCCGGCAAGTAGCGGAATACGGTTCGGAAGAGGCGCGGCAGATAGTGAATGCGTTGGATCAAATAGAGGAGATCTAGCTTCAGATCGATTCAGATTGCCATTGCTTAACACGAGGGAGAGCTAGCGAACCTGACCGATTTGGTGGAGACGTTGCACAACCTGGTCGATTAGCCAATTCGGTGTCGAGGCTCCAGCGGTTACACCAACCTTTTCTACTTGATTCAGATCCTCAGGATTTATTTCGGCCGGAGTTTCGATCAAAAAACTTTTTGCACATTGTTCCTCGCATACAGCCAACAGCTTCACGCTGTTAGATGAATGCCGACCGCCTATCACATAAAATGCGTCAACTTGTCCCGCAAGCGCGCGCGCTGCATCCTGACGATCGCGCGTTGCAGAACAGATAGTATTTACGACCTGCGGTTCAGCATCTGCCTTCTCTCTGACTGCCTCAGCAACCTCGAGAAACGTTTGCAGCTTGATCGTGGTCTGCGAGACGACGAGTGGTGAACGCAAGGCGGGAAGCGCTGCTACTTCGGCTGCATCCCGGACGACATAAGTATTGTTGGGAGCATATCCGACAACGCCGATCATTTCGGGATGATCCGGATTACCGGCTACTACAACGTCGCGACCCTGAAGTGCAGCTCGTTCCGCGAGATGTTGGACGCGAGTAACGAACGGACATGTTGCGTCGATAACTTTGGCCGCCCGTCGCTCAAGTTGTTTCTGAATTTCAGGCGTAACCCCGTGTGCACGTATTACCGCGATTGTGTCGGCATCAGCTTCATCAGGTCTGTCGATGGTTGATACGCCTTGCTCGCCAAGCCGTTCCATCTCCTGCGCATTGTGAATCAACGGTCCAAGAGATCTAATTGGGCGGGCGCCTTCTTCGACGGCTTCTTCCACCATCTCGACAGCTCGCTCCACACCAAAACAGAATCCGTACTCGTCAGCCAGTAATACTTCCATCAATTTTTTTCGCCCGAACGTTCAATTGCCGCAGAGTGGACTTCAAACCGGCGCTCTTGCGTCATTGAGCTGCACGAATGATCTAAACAACGGGTTCCGGAGGTACGTCCTCCGTATTGTGTCGCCGGCACTTTTCGCGCCACTCTTCTCGGAGTCGATCTCCTCCTGCCACTCTTTCGTCCACCCAGCCGATCTCTTTCTCTATCAAATTACGGACGTTTGTCCAAAAAGCCTTTTTGAAATCACCAACCGCATGCGCCATGTCCTTAGGCAATACGGCATAAGAAATGTCCCCTAAATATCGCAGGGCATCGCAAACTGCATCTGCAGCGCAATTCACCGAATCTCTTGCTTCTTCCATTGGTACCTCCAAAACACTGCCACCGGGATAGGGAGGGCGGCAATCGGATTCTAGCATCAACGGATTACGCCCGCACGGTGGCGCAGGTTCCAGAAGGATAGGAGCAGGAGTCAGGAGCAGAAGCGCAGCATCCGTCAAACTCCCCCTGTTTGCCGCCGCCCCGGTTCAAGCCGGGAGCCCCTTGGTCGCAATTGAGGCCATTAGATCCGAGAAGCGATCTAGTTCTCCCAGAGTGGTATACACGTTTGGAGTGATACGAATACCACGAAACTCTTCGTGAATAATTGGTGTAGTGAAAATGTGATGCTTGTTGAACAAATAAGTACCAATCGCCGAAGGGTCAGTACCCTCAATGTGAATGTTGGCTATTGCACACGACTGTCGAGGCTCAAACGAGGTATTAAAACGAACCTTTGGAATATCCTTCAGTCGATTCATCCAGTAGCGCGCCAGGTATCTGAGTCGCTCTTCTTTCCGCTTGCCGCCGAGTCCATTGTGAAAGAGCATTGCCTCGCCGATTGCCAACCGTGGTGCGGCGGAGTGTGTTCCGACCTCTTCAAACTTGCGAATGTCTGCCGCTTGCTTCGCGTCTGCGGCCATTAGTGGCCAGAGCTTTTCGATTTTGTCCCGCTTTACAAACAACAACCCTGTGCCTTTGGGTGCGAATAACCACTTGTGCAGGCTCGTGCCGAAGTAATCGCAACCCAAATCCTTTTGCTTAAAATCAAATTGGGCGAAGGAGTGTGCGCCATCAACAATGGTCTCAACGCCTTTCGAGCGCGCCATCTCACAAACTGCCTTTACAGGTGTTATCTGTCCCGTGATATTCACCTGGTGAGAAATCAGGAGAAGCCTTGTGCGGTTTGTAATCCCTTTTTCAAAAGCAGCAGTGATCTCGTCCAGGTCTTTCGGAGGAATGGGAATTCGCACTAACTTCAATACGAGACCTTCGCGACGTTCGCGTTGACGCAATGTCGTAAGCATGCGTGGATAATCCTGAGTTGTGGTCAGGATTTCGTCTCCCGGTTTGAAATCCATTCCGTTCAGCAGAATCTCAAGACTCTCCGAAGCGCCGCGAGTAATGGCAATCTCCTCACGATCACAGCCAAACATCTCAGCCAGACCGGTGCGAATCGTTTCTGACTGCGGTTCGAGAATTTGCCACATCGTATAGGCTGTTGCGTCTTCCTGTTGCCAGATGTAACGAACCAAAGCTTCAGTTACGATTCGCGGACTCGGGGAAACCCCGCCATTGTTCAGGTTTACAATCCCACGCGTGACCGTGAAAGCATTCTGTATGACAGACCAGTAGTCTTCATCCATCGCAGCCTGTTCGGGCGTCAGGTGCGCGACGCCTCTCGAAGCCGCCTCGACTTCTTTGAGAAGCGCCGCCACCGTCGGAAGCGACAGAGTCGCAAGTCCTAGTCCTTTGCCGGCAAGCGCAATGAAATCGCGACGCGAGTTGTAATTGCTCATATGGCTCCTCAGATTAAGGCTTGGCCTGGTAAACGATTTCACCGTTGATTACAGTCATCACACATTTTGTTTTCAAAATATCGAGTTCAGCAATTTTCATGATGTCGGCTGAGAGCATTGTCAAGTCGGCGAGTTTTCCGACTTCAATAGAGCCGCGCAATTTTTCTTCAAAAGCAGCATACGCTGGCCAGATTGTAAACATCTGCAAGGCCTGTGCGCGAGTAACCGCCTCTTCCGGATGCCAACCTTCCGCGGAGAATCCTTTCGGGTCCTTGCGTGCAACAGCGGCATAAAACTCAATCATAGGTTCGCCGCGCTCAACAGGAGCATCTGAACCACCAGGAACAAACACGCCTGACATGATGAAGCTTTGCCACGCGTAAGCTCCTGCAAGACGAGCCATTCCGAGACGGCTCGGCGCAAAGAAAAGGTCTCCGATTGCGTGCGACGGTTGCATCGATGGAATGATGCCGAGCTTAGCGAAGCGAGGAATGTCAGCGGGATTGACAATCTGCGCGTGCTCAACGCGCCAGCGGGGCTCAGCCATCTTCCGCTCGGCCGCCGGCACCGTCTTCAAAGCCGTTTCGTACTCATCAAGAATAAATCGATTTGCCCGATCACCGATCGCGTGCGTCTCGACCTGAATACCTTTGCGCAACGCGCCAAGGAGCATTGGTCGCAACTCCTCGGCTTTTACAGTCAGAAACCCGGATGTATCCGGTGCATCTGAATAAGGCGCCAATAACGCAGCGCCGCGAGAACCGAGCGCTCCATCTGACACCACCTTGATCGTCCGTAACGTAAATCGATTTTCAAATGCGCCCACGATTGGGCCGTCTGTCAACAATCGATTGGCGCTCGCCCCTGGTCCATACACTGCTTTATAGATCCGCAGTTTGATCTTGCCCGACGCGTACAGTTTTTTATATAGATCGACATCAGCATAACTTCCACCAGCATCCTGAATCTGCGTCCAGCCAAGTTCGATGTCTCTCTCGACACCCAACACAATTGCGTGTTCCGCATCTTCTGCGGATGTCGGTGGGATATGGCGTCCGACGAGCCCCTGCGCGCCATCCAGCAACATCCCATTTGGTTCACCGGTTTGCTTGTCCTTTGAGATTTCTCCACCGAAGGGATTGGCAGTGCTTTTATCAATAGCGGCAATCTTCAAGGCTGCACTGTTTACAACTGACGCGTGACCATCGGCTCGAGTCAGGATAACGGGGTTGTTTGGAGACACACTATCGAGATCTTCGCGTGTCGGGAAAACGGGCGGCTGCCAATGAGTTTCAATCCAGCCACGACCGGTGACCCATTCTCCAGCTCTTGCCTGGCCGACACGGCCTTTTACTTTCACGAGGAAGTCAGCAAGGCTCGTAATTCCTTCAAGATTCAAAGTCATTTCACGAAGACCAACGCCGGAGAGGTGATGGTGCGCATCGGTCAAGCCTGGTAGAACCGTTTTGCCGGCGAGGTCAACAACGCGTGTCTTTGGCCCGGTATATTTTTGTGCCTCTGCATTCGAACCGACGAACACAATTCGATCGCCTTTGACGGCCACAGCTTCTGCGGTGGCCATTTTGGTATCGGCGGTGTAGATCTTGCCGTTTTCAAAAACCAGATCCGCTGGGTTAATGCGTTGTGTAACGGGCGCAAGACTTGTGAGGGCAGCAGCAATCAGCAGTGACAGAAATCTCATCATTGTCCTCGGTAAATTTTGGATGAAAGAGATCGGGCAAGCGAGCGGTTTATATCACAGCAAACTCCTTATTGGGAGCCTAGTGTAGGAGCGGTAGCTCAGGACTGCGCTCAATTTTGCGTGCCATTTCACTCCTGAAAATAATGGAGAGCTTTCAATCATTCACTGTTGGGAAGGGGTCAAGCGCAGCGCGACCCCGCTCAAGTT
This sequence comes from Pyrinomonadaceae bacterium, assembly GCA_046262775.1. GTDB lineage: Bacteria > Acidobacteriota > Blastocatellia > Pyrinomonadales > Pyrinomonadaceae > PSRF01. The sequence continues at coordinate 7,280 of JBHEMC010000147.1, forward strand.
TGCCTGCCATTCACGCTGAAAGTAATCGAGACTTTTCGACAATTCGCTGTTCGGAAGCGGTCCAGCGGCGCCGCGACACTTCCTCAATTGAAATTATAGAGAGTTGAGCGCGGTTGCGCTTCGCTTGACCCCTTCCTGACATCAATTTTTCAAACTTGACGTGATAGCTTAAAGGTTGAAATTGTCGAGAGCTTTAAGGAATCCGAACTTGATCACAGAATGCGTCGAGTTCCGCTTGTGTTGGCAAAGCCGTTCGCGCTCCCAACCCTCGACAACTCAGTGATGCAAGAGCGTTGGCAATTATGGCTGTACGTTCAAGTTCGTATCCGCATAATAAGCCATAAATAAATCCAGCATGAAACGCGTCGCCTGCGCCCGTAGTATCTCGACACCCACCGGGGGTCGGATGACCTGGGG
>JBHEMC010000148.1:0-7682 GCA_046262775.1 Pyrinomonadaceae bacterium
GAGCGGCTCACGGCGCGCTTGCCATGACGACTCCCGGTGACACCAGTATGGCAACACTGCCGGAAGTCGAAAAGCTCATGAAAGGCGAAAATGCTCGCGCTGTAAGATGAATTTTTGAGACGCTCAGGCTAGTTATTTGTTTCACCCAAATGTTTGCAGGCCACGCCCACCCCACTTGACGTGAACAAAAAGGAAATCATTCAGCGCATCCGCGACATCGGCATCATTCCAGTAGTTCGTGCATCCTCGCACCAGGAAGCAATTCAAGTTGTTGAAGCAATTCAACAGAGTGGTTTGAATCTTCTGGAAATCACAATGACAGTTCCTGGAGCCATAAAAATCATTGAGCAGCTGACCAAACGGTTTGGCGACGGCGCAGTTATCGGGGCGGGCACGGTACTGGATCCGCAACGTGCGCGTGAATGTATTTCTGCGGGAGCCAAGTTCATCGTCAGTCCAGCACTGAACTTGAATACGGTCGCTTGCTGCCGTGAACAAGAAGTCGCAGTGATGCCAGGTGCCTTAACTCCCACTGAAGTAGTAACTGCCTGGGAAGCCGGATCTGATTTCGTCAAAGTATTTCCCGCCAATGCACTCGGTGGCGCCAGCTATATCAAATCACTGAAAGCGCCGCTGCCACAGATCGCGTTAGTGCCCACTGGAGGCGTCTCACTTTCGACAGTTGCCGCCTTCATTGAAGCTGGTGCTGCTGCGGTAGGAGTGGGAAGCGATCTGGTCGACGTCAAAGCAATTCGTGAAGGCCATCCCGAACGCATTACGGAAACTGCGCGCGCATACATTGCAGCAATCCAGCAAGCTCGTCGTGATACGCGCGAAAGACAAGCTCGCTTGTCTCCATAATGAATGTCGGACAAGCCAGTTACGAGGCAAGAAAAGCCGTCGGACGTCGGCGTGTTTGCTACGGCAATTGACTGCTGGCGACGCTCAAAGATCAGCGCTGTTCTAATGTCGACTACTATCACAAATATAAGAGTACGGGATATAAGGTTTCCGACGTCTCTGACGCTCGACGGTTCTGACGCAGTGAACGTCGATCCTGATTACTCCGCTACCTACATTATCCTGGAAACAGATAATCCAGACCTGCGCGGATATGGCTTAACGTTTACCAATGGCAGAGGCAATGAAGTTTGTGTCGCTGCCGTACATGCCCTGAAACACCATCTAATCAACCGTACTCTTGAGTCGCTTACGAGTGACTTCAGCGATTTCTGGTTGCGGATTACTGCTGACAGTCAAATTCGCTGGCTCGGTCCCGAGAAGGGCGTAATTCATCTGGCAGCCGGCGCGCTGGTCAACGCAGTCTGGGATTTATACGCCCGTAGTAAAAACAAACCAGTTTGGAAATTGCTTGTCGACATGTCGGCGGAGGAGATTGTGTCATGCGTTCCCTTTCGTCATATCACTGATGCATTAAGTCCTGTGGAAGCATTACGAATACTTCAGCGTAATGAAAAGACCAAGGCTGACCGTGAACAGGAAATGCGCGACGCGGGTTACCCGGCATACACTACCTCGGCAGGATGGCTCGGGTATTCAGACGAAAAAGTGCGACAGCTTGTTCGGGAAGGGTTATGCGAGGGGTGGTCTCATTTCAAGATGAAGGTTGGTCGTGATCTCCAGGATGACATCAGGCGCGCTGCGATCATTCGTGACGAGATTGGTGCGGATCGCAAGCTAATGATGGATGCGAACCAGATCTGGGATGTGGATCAGGCAATTGAATGGATGAAGATGCTGGCGCGGTTTAATCCCTGGTGGATTGAAGAACCAACGTCCCCCGACGATGTTCTCGGCCATGCGAAGATTGCTCAAGCAGTAGCGCCGATCGGCGTTGCCACGGGAGAGGCGTGCCAGAATCGCGTGATCTTCAAACAACTTTTGCAAGCAAAGGCCATTAATTTTTGTCAAATCGATAGTTGCAGGTTGGCGGGTATCAACGAGGTACTGGCAGTGATTTTGATGGCTGCAAAATTTGGCGTTCCGGTGTGCCCCCACGCTGGGGGTGTTGGATTGTGTGAATACGTCCAGCACCTGTCATTATTCGACTACATTGCTGTGACCGGTACACTTGAGAATCGGATCACGGAGTATGTCGACCATCTACACGAGCACTTCGTCTATCCGGTTACAATTACCAATGGCCGCTACATGCCACCTTTGGATGCCGGATACAGCATTGAGATGAAATCGGAGTCGTTGGACAACTATGAATTCCCGCAGGGAAAGATGTGGCTGTAAGTTTGTCCGTTGCGCAAGACTGAAGCACTCGCCTGGACTTGTGTTACTAATCGAATGCCGCCGTCGTTGATCGGGCTTTAGCAACCGACGCCGAGCGCCTCCATTCCGACAGCCCAAGTAACTAGAGAAAGCCGAGCCTTCAAGATCGCCTATGGGCCAAAGGTCGGACCAATCATGCTATTGTCTTGGCGCGAATCTGTATCTGACGGGCATATCGGAGGTTGTAATGAGTAAACATGATGGCAGGTTGTCACGACGAGATTTACTGAAGGCCGCAGGTATCGCAGGTTTAGGTTTGACTAGTTCGCCCATTCTTGTGCATGGAGAACGTGAGGACAATGAAACTGTAGCAGCACCGGGCCAGCAATCGATGATCGGAGTGAGATTTGAACCACGTGAGGTAGTGCGGATCGGGATCGTGGGTGTGGGACTGAGAGGTACGAGCACGCTCGGTGAATTCCTCGCGATTGATAAGGTTGTCATTAATGCAGTTTGCGATGTCGTTAAGGAGAAATGTCTGCGAGCAGCACAGATGGTTGAAAAAGCTGGTCAAAAGTCGCCGGCGATATATGCAAATGGCGAGCGCGATTTCGAAAACCTTGCAAAGCGAGACGATTTAGACTTCATCTACATCGCCACTCCCTGGGAATGGCACGTGCCGCAAGTGCTTGCAGCGTTGAAGGAAGGAAAGCATGTGGGCACGGAGGTGCCTGCAGCCTACACAATGGAGGATTGCTGGAACATTGTCGCTACTTCCGAACTTATGCGCCGTCATTGCCTCATTATGGAAAACTGTTGTTACGACCAATCTGAGACGATGGTATTGAATATGGTACGGGCAGGTTTGCTCGGCGACCTCGTGCACGGCGAGTGCGCCTACAATCACGACTTACGTGAGATCCTATTTGAGAATGCGAACGAGGGACTGTGGCGACGCCGTCATCATACGCTGCGCGACAGCAACTTGTATCCCACGCATGGGCTGGGACCAATGGCCCGCTATATGGACATTAATCGTGGTGACTCGTTTGACCACATAGTCTCAATGAGTTCGCTTCACCTTGGACTCGAAGCCTACCGCAAGGATCATGTTCCGCCTGGCGATGCGAAATGGAAAGAGACTTATAAATGTGGTGATTACAATACGAGCATCATCAAAACCGCCCGCGGACGCACAATTACGTTGCAGCACAACGTGAGCACGCCGCGTCCATATGACCGCATCAACCTGATTCAGGGAACAAAAGGAATCTTTCGCGATTATCCGCCGCGGATCTTCGTTGATGGTCAGGAGGGTGGCCACAATTGGACCTCGCTCGATAAGTATAAAGAGCAATATGAGTCGCCACTTTGGAAGGACCAGGGTGAGACCGCGCGAAAGTTAGGAGGTCACGGTGGTATGGATTATCTGATGTGCTACCGGTTAGTCCAATGTATGCGCGAAGGACTAGAACCCGACATTGACGTGTATGACGCAGCTGCCTGGAGCGTGCCTGGACCACTGAGTGAAAAATCTGTTGCCGGCGGAAGCATACCCGTAAAGTTCCCCGACTTTACCCGTGGTTTGTGGCGTGAAAGACGTCCTTCCACCCAATAGCGTCGACTTGGGCCATCCGGTTTTCGAATTCACTCCTGGTGCCTCTTAAAGCAAGTGCAACCGTTCCGCGCATTCGCGCATGAGCTCGATTTCCCAAACGCGCCGAGTACAACTATTAGGGTGCGGCAGAGGCGACGGAATTTTTCCTGTTACATAGAGAAAGCATGCAGCTGAATGTTTATAAGCCGATATCGGAGATCGAAACGCTATTTCACCCAGATGCTGCAACGCACTGGATAGTGAATAGTATGAAGGGTCGCCGGCTTCCCACAGACGGTCGCGCGTGGCGAACTTCGCAGGCGTAAATGTTGCAAGACCAAGAAGATAATCCGAGCCGTACTCGACCATGTCGATGCCGAGATCGTTGCCACTATAAATGGTAAACTCTGGACGCAATTCGTCGCGAAGCCGCAATCTTTTGAGTTCTGTCAATCGATCTAATGAGGAGTGCTTGAGCCCTACTAATTCGGGGATGTCCATTAGGCCACGAACTGTGTCGTCATCGAAGATCTGACCACTGTCAGCAAACATGCCACCCAGTTCAAAAGCCAGGACGTGATGATGGCCTTTGCATATCGCCTGATAGATAGAAACGATCTCGCGCCACGAAAGATGATGGAGTCTTGTGCTTTGGAAGATAATTGCTATTCCACCCATCGCCTCTATTTGATCAACCTTACGACGATACAGTGAAACGACGTCACCTTCGAGCTTTTCAATGTAAGCACCGGCGACAAACGGTTCGCCCGGTCTAATTGCTTCTCGCGTGCATTCCAAGACCTGAATCTGTTCAGATTCAGTCAGCAGATTGACATATCCCGTATCCATATTTACCGCGTTAGTAAGTCCAGCCTCGCTCGTCTCCCTTAAGTGACTTTGAAAGGCGTCTATCGCGATTGTTCCATCGTTTCTAAATGGCAACAAGGCAGCTGCGATTCCCTTGATCTTGCGCCTAGGACGGATACGGGCGATTATGTCTTCGACTGTTTTCATCCTTTTTGTACTACGGCTAAGAGGGTTGCAACAATCAGTGGCTTCCGCTTTTCAGTCGTTTCAGCAACGTCGCGTCGTCTGATTCTTTATAATAATCGTCCAATGGATAACAACCTGATCGCAAACCGTTCCTTGGCGCAGTTGTGCAATCACTAAACGTGCGACAGATCTTTTTGCGGTCCATACCTTTCCCGTTAATCACATCAAGTAGCAGCGTTGGATAGGTCAGCGCCATTCGTCCAAGGCCAATGCAATCAGCCCATCGGTTACGCACGACCGCCTGCGCAACATAAGGAAGAAAGTCCTGCAAATAAGAGTAGCCAGATCCGACTATGATCATTTCCGGAAAGCACTCCTTGATCTTTCGAGTTACCTTAATTTGACGGAGTACACTGAGGAGCGGCTCTTCTGGTGGTAAGTAGCCATCGAGCGGTGGATAAAATGCAGGCCGTTGAATATGAAAGTTGTAATAAGGGCTGCCCGCCGAAATGTTCACGAGTTTTATTTTCAGAGTTAACAGCAGAGAGAGGAACTGAAATGGTTCTGTCAGATCTGCTTCAAGTGGATTATTTTGATCTACACCGAAGCCCCAGCGATAGGGAAGTAACTTGACGAACGACTCAGGTTCTCCGATACCCGGCCGATTAGTGGCATCTTGCAGTCGCGTGGTGAATGGCACTGTATCGAATGCTGAGAGTCTGACTGCAATTTTCAACTCGGGTGTTGCCGCGCGAATGCCTGAAACGATCTCACGCAGGAAGCGAGTGCGATTTTCGAATGGACCGCCATACAGACCTTCGCGCGTGTGCGCACTGAGAAATTCGTGGCCGAGGTAACCATGGCAATGTTTGAGATCGACAAAATCAAAACCTGCATCACGAGCGATCACTGCACCTTTACAGTAAGCTTCTATGATCAGTTTGATTTCGTCATCGGTGAGTAGCCGAGAGTCGCTGTCGAGTCCAACCCTCCGATCCAATATTGGATGGTGATAAACGATAAGCGGCTCAGCGCGTCGCTGTAAGTTCGGTCGGCTGTAGCGGCCGGAGTGGGTTAGTTGTAGCCCGATTAACGGCTGCTTAGTTGAGTCGCAGGCACGTTGATGCGCGGCAATCAGAGTCTGACGGAGTTTGCTGAGGTCTTCTTTTGAATGAGTGTTTATGCAGAGTTGATTGGGATTTGCTCGACCATCGTGTCGTACAGCAACTGCTTCGCCTCCCCAGATTAGCTTCGCCCCGCTGGCGCCGAATCGCGCCCAGCGTCGAAATGTAGCTTCTGTGGGCCGCCCATCCAGGGTTCCGTCCCAACCTTCCATCGGTTGAATCGCAATGCGGTTTTCGATTTGAAATTCATCATTTCGAAGACATTGAGCAAGCGGCGAGGCGTCACCCTTAATCAAGTCTTCATCGCACGGAAGATCTATCGAGCGCTCAGCCAGGTAACGTTTAAAGAGTTGGACCGACCGCAGTCTACCCAACTGTGTAAAAGAAGATCCGGGCATTGGTGTCGAAGTTTTTGTGCCGCTTCATAGCACAGTTGTACCGCTGGGTTACACCATCTTCTCTGTTAATTGTTCAGACGTATTTCGTAGACTCTCAAGACTCAGCCGACACCGGATGTTTCAGTAGTGACGCCGACTCGAGATCCAAATAAAAGGTCGTACTCTCGTGGCGTTGAAGAATTGACGCAGGACGCATGGGACTCACTTCGAGCTCAATACAGTTGTGAACCGCCACTGCCTTCCGCTGGTCAGGTACGATGCATAGTATGTTACGCGCTTTGAGGATCTGTTTGATCGACATGGAAATCGCCTGCTTGGGTACGTCATCGATCGTGTTGAACCAGCCTTCACCGACCTGTTGCCGGCGGCATGCTTCTTCTAGATCAACCACAATGTATGCTTCGTCGGTATCGAAGTCCGCCGGCGGATCGTTGAAGGCAAGGTGACCATTCTCACCAATTCCGACGAAAGCCGCATCAATATTGTGTTGTGAAATCAATGCGCCAAGACGAAGACATTCCCCCTGCGGGTCCTCGGAGTCGCCATTTATAAAATGAAATGAACGGGGATGACCACGATCGACGATTCGTTCTTTTAGATACCGACGGAAGCTGGCCTGATGCGTCAGTGGCAATCCCACATATTCGTCGAGATGGTAGAAAACCACGTTGGCCCAATCGATATCTTGTATGACGAGCGCATCTAAAAATTCAAACTGTGATGCGCCCGTTGCTGCTATCAAGTAGGCTATTCCGCGCTCCAAGATGGCGTTTCTGATTATCTCGCCAGCACGTTGAGCTGCTGCGTGGCCCAGCTTGATCTTTGAGTCGAATATCTCCACGTTCATAACGCGACGTTCTCGTGGGGCTCATTTAAGTTCAATTATCTTATCTGTAGTTGCGCCAGTCACCACGTCAGTAGCCCTGACTCTATACCTACCAGAGGCATCGTTGATAGCGAACGGCAGGACAAACCTTCCTTTTCCTGCCGCGGCGAATACGTTGCTGAAATAAATTGGCAGCGCAGCACCATCTGGCGCGAAAACATGACAGCGAATGAGAGAATCTCCGTTGCTTGTCGAGGCAACAGAGAAGGAAACGTGATCCCCGCGCTGTGCCGAAGCCGGACCTGCAATAGTGATTCTGTTTTCCACGGGACTAAGGCCGAGCACCAAGGCGTCTCCAATGTTCAGTGATGAATAAATCAAGTCTGTATAACCGAATTGTTTACCAGTACGAATGTCCGTCACAAAGAATTTCTCAGGAAGCTTGATTGTTAGTTCCTGTTTCGCGACCGGTCCCAGATTAGCATCGTTATAGACCGTTACCC
>JBHEMC010000149.1:0-7585 GCA_046262775.1 Pyrinomonadaceae bacterium
GTGTTTTCCAATAGCGACCGTATTCGCGATGTAACCGCGCTCCAATGAGTAGCGCGACCCGAGCGTGGAGACGTACGCGTCTTTGTCCCTTCGCCACTCATCCAGAAAATCATCCGAGCGAGATCCATGTGCGATTAGTTCGGCGATTACGCCCTCTTTGCCGATGGACAATCCGGCCGCACCATCGCCGAATTGCTGTTCTTCGATGGATTCAGGAACAGCGTCACGAACGTCGGAAACTGCGACCAGGACTTTGCGATTTGCGCCGGCAACGACCGCGTCTAATGCCGCTCGCAATGCGCCCGTACCGCAACGAAGAGTACCACCGAAATCGACTGTTTCGATTTCATCGGGAAGGTCGCAAGCCGCCGCGATGAAGCTTGACGAAGCTCGCTGCCAATAGGGTGCCGTCGTTGAAGCAAAGTAGAGCCCGTCATGCTGCTGCTTTGTTTCATCTCGCTCTACAAGGTTCCACGCGACCTCGAACGCCATAGTTAATGCGTCTTGATCATAGTTAGCAACGGCCTTCACACCGCCCAGAGATGTTGTGCCCCACTGCTCTGCGATCAAATTGCGCGCTAAGCGATAGCTCGGTGTATATGTGCTGTAATCGATGATCCCAACCAATTTCGTTATCCGTTTCGAAAGGTGCTAAGAATCTTTTCTCTTGACCATGAGGACGTGTTCGCCTTCCTGGACCACATCTCCATGTTGATTACGGACGGTTATCGCCATCCGCAGAATGCCGCGATCCTTCTTCGACGTCTCGCGTTTCTCAGCCACCCGTTCATGTACAGTGATCGTGTCGCCAAATCTGATGACGCCTTTGAAGTTCCATGTGAGCCCGAGAAACGACATTACGGTCCCTTCACCTATTCCCAGTTGGTTAATCAGTCCTGACGCGACTGACAGTCCCAACAAACCATGGGCGATTCGAGTGCCGAAAATCGTCTTCGTAGCAAACTCTTCATCGACGTGTAGAGGATTGAAATCACCAGACAGACCGGCAAATCCCACAACGTCCGCCTCGGTAATAGTGCGCGAGCGCGTCACATACTCGCTGCCTAACTCAAAGTCTTCGAAGTATAAGGGCGTCATCTCTCAGTTTCTTCTAACGCTGTACAGGTCTAAATTGCGGTAACGAGATTGTGTCGTCGAGATCTTCAAAGACAACTTCCACCGGCATGCCGATCTCAACGTCATTCGGCTCGCACTGGATTATGTTAGTCATCATTCTGACGCCCTCGAATAGATCAATCAGCGCAAGGACGTAAGGGACTTTGTTTTGGAAGCCGAGCGAAGGTGCTCTGTGAATGATGGTAAATGAGTAAACCGCGCCGCGACCCGATGCACGCTTCCATTCGAACGAACCGGAAAAACAGTAAGGACAATGCGAACGCGGGTAAAACCGAAATCTCTCGCAGGAGCCACAGCGCTGTAACAAGAACTCATGCTGGTGCGCAGCTTCCCAATAAGTCGCGGAATCGAGATCCGGAGTCGGAATTGGTATTTGCTCCTTCATTTGGTTTTATGTTGTCAGGATCAGAGTGACGTGCGTTGACAACCATCCTCCGATTCCATGAACTAGAGCACGTTGTGCGTCTGCCACTTGTCTATCGCTGCACTCACCTCGCAATTGACGAACGGCTTCAATCACCAAAAAAATCCCGAACGCGCCTGGGTGGGTATACGAGAGACCACCGCCGGACGTGTTGGTGGGCAAGTCTCCGCCTGGGCCAATGTGACCACCTGCAACAAACTGTCCTCCTTCGCCTTTTTCACAGAAGCCCAAATCCTCGAGAGCCAGTATTACGGAGAACGTAAACGAATCGTATATTTGGACAACGTCAATATCTTTGGGAGTAAGACCGGCTCGCTCAAACGCTAAACGGCCCGACTCGGCTGCGCCACTCGTAGTAAGATCTTCCATCTGGGGCACGGTCATGTGGGTCGCACTGAATCCTGAGCCCGAAAGGTAGACCGGCGGCCGGCGAAGATCTTTTGCACGCTCGGCAGAAGTGACGACGACAGCGCCACCACCATCGGTCATTAGACAGCAGTCCAATTTATGGAACGGGCTCGCAACCATCGGCGATTTAATCACGTCAGCGACAGTGATCGGCTCACGCAGCACTGCATTTGGATTGCGCATGGCCCATTGCCTCGAAGCAACACCTACTTCTGCCAACTGTTCACTGGTAGTACCGTACTCGTGCATGTGCCGCGTCGCCGCGAGCGAATAAGCGGAAATCGGCGAGAGATCACCGTAGGGAAACTCAAACTGGGCTGACGGCATTCGGGGATCTACGGCCGCCGTCGAGAAACGATGCCGATCGGACCAGAGCGAGCTGCCATACGTAATAAGAACGACGTTGCATAAGCCGGCAGCGATAGCTAAAGCTGCATGCTCAACAAATAGAACAAACGCAGAGCCGCCCGTGACAGTGCTATCCGTGAATCGCGGTTTAATTCCGAGGTACTCCGCTACCATAAGACTCGGTAGACCGATCACATCGGTTGTCATGACCGCATCTACATCTGATTTCTTTAAACCGGCATCATCCAGTGCTTTCTTTGCCGCCAGCGCCTGATGTTGCAGCGGAGTCAGTGAAACGCCGCGACCACATTCGGACTCGCTAACACCAACAATAGCTGCTGACCTGTTGAATAGATCTCTCACGCTTCTACGATCGACACTTCAACGATCGATACTCCAGCTCACATATACGAACCGCCGGCAACAGTTAGAACAATACCTGTTACGTAGTCAGAGAGCGGCGACGCAAGAAATAGAACTGGACCAGCGGCCTCGTCCGGTGTGCCCGGCCTTCCCAGCGGAATCATTTTCTTGAACTCTTCTCGCGCCATCTCGGGAACACCAATACTTATTTCGTTGTCCTGAATTTTGAGACGGACACCCTTCTCCTTAGCGTCCGTTAAGCGAGTTTCAATAAAACCAAAAGCGACAGCATTGACGTTGATGTTGAATCTTCCCCACTCTCTTGCGAGCGCTTTGGTCATTCCCACTACACCCATCTTTGCCGCAGCGTAATTGACCTGGCCGGCATTACCAGTGAGACCGGAAACTGACGAGACATTAATAATCTTTCTATGAACGCCTTGACCCCTTGCGATCTCTTCCTTAGCCGTCTCCCTGAAGTAAGAAGACGCAGCACGGATTATGCGAAAGGGCGCCGTCATGTGAATCGCAATCATTGATTCCCACGCGTTGTCAGTGATCTTCTGTACAACGGCGTCCCAGGTGTATCCAGCGTTATTCACAATGATGTCCAGACGGCCGAATTCCTCGAGCGCTGTATTGATAAGTTGTTCGGGGAACTTCTCGTCCACAACGCTGCCGTTACAGGCAACGGCGCGGCCTCCTTCGGAGGTGATGGCCGCTGCCGCTTGATTACCAACTTCATCATCCAAATCGTTGATGAGAACGCTGGCGCCGTGCTGCACAAATAAATTCGCGACGCTTCGACCGATGCCACGCCCTGAGCCGGTGATGATTGCTGCTTTACCTTCAAGAAGTTTCATAGACTGATTGTCTTGATGACGTGTTCTACAAACCGATCAGTTCGGCAACACGTGCTCGATGGTAAACGGCGTCACCAAAGCTAAATTCATCAGCCTTGGCACGTTTGAAGTAAAGATGGGCGTCATGTTCCCAGGTAAATCCCATACCACCATGAACCTGAATGGCTTCGCCTGCGACAAATCGACAGGCGTCGCTTGTGTAAGCCTTCGCGACCGAAGCCAGTAAAGCGGCGTCGCCCGAATCTTCACTCGCGGCGCAAGCCGCCGCGTAGACAGCCGACCGCGCACTTTCAATCAAGAGAAGCATGTCGGCGCACTTATGCTGAATCGCTTGAAAACTCCCAATTGGGCGGCCAAACTGGATCCGTTGCTTGGCGTAATCAACACACATGTCCAGCATCTTTTGCGCACCACCAACCATCTCTGCACATCTGCCGATGGTAGCTTTGCAAAGAGCCTTCTCGATTGCTGGTGAAGCATCTCCGACGTTTCCAAGCACACGATCTTCGGGAACGCGCACTTGATTGAACGTAACCTCGTACACTCTCCGAGTCTGGTCCATTGTCTTTAGAACGGTTACATTCAATCCCGCACTCCTTCGGTCAACGGCGAATAGAGACGTTCCTTCTTTCGAAACTGATGATCCACTGGAACGCGCGGTACAGATGATCAAATCCGCGGAGTGTGCGTCCGGCACAAATAGCTTGGTGCCGTTGATCACGTAGCTGTTGCCCTCGCGTTTAGCTGTAACAGACGAAGGACCGCCTGCGTCCGAATCGCCTTCTGGCTCAATATGCGCGAGCGTTGTTTTCAGCTCCCCATCAGCGATCGAAGTCAACCATTTCAATTTTTGCTCGGAGCTGGCAGTTTCAAGGATGGTAAGGCCACCGAGTAATACGGTCGAAAAGAAAGCTCCGGGAACGAGTGCTCGGCCCATCTGCTCCAATAAAATCGTGAGGTCGACAAGTGTGAATCCCGCACCGCGATAGTCCTCAGGAAAAACCAGGCTGAGCCAACCGAGAGCAGCCATCTTGTTCCACAGATTCTGATTGAAGCCGTGTTCGTCATTCAGCGATTCTCTGACGAAGGCTATCGGATACTCCTGCTTCAGGAACTCCGCAGCCTGACTCCGAATCATTTCCTGTTCTTCAGTGAATCCAAAGTTCATGACTCTCGAGCTGCAGCTAATTCTGATGACACCAACTTCAACGACGAACTATTTTCGTTTCACTGCTCCTGGGTAACCCAAGGACACGTTCGGCGATGATGTTGCGTTGTATTTCAGAGCTTCCCGCGTAGATAGTTCCGGCCCGTGACCACAAAAACGCCCGCGGCCACTTACCACCATCTATAGTCCACTTTGAATGTTGGACCAGTTGAGAATAGAGACCGAGGAGCTCCATGCCGATCTCTTTTTGCCTGCGATCCATCTCGCTCCAGAACAACTTAATGATAGAGCTCTCTGGTCCAGGTTTCCCGTTTCGCATGGTCTGGGAGACACTTCGATAAATGTTGTATTTAAGGACCTCGACGTCTATAAAGCACTGGGCCAACTTCTGCTGCACGAGAGGGTCTTTGGATAAAGCCTTCCCATTTTGCCTTAGTGATTTGGAAAGGTTAATCAAATCATCAAGCTCTGTTCGAAATCGTATTTGGTACTTGATAGCAGACGTGCCGCGCTCATGGGCCAGGATCGTCATTGCTACTTTCCAGCCCTCGTTAAGGCCACCCAGCAGACTCTCCCTGGGCAAACAAACACCGTCGAAAAAGACTTCGCTGAACTCAGCTTCGCCCGTGATTTGTACCGTCGGTCTAATGGTAATGCGCGGGCTCCGCATGTCTACGAGAAAGCAACTGATACCCTTGTGCTTTGGTGCGCTCGGATCTGTGCGAGCCAACAAAATGCAGTAGTCAGAATACTCCGCCCAACTGGTCCATACTTTTTGGCCAGTCACGATGAACTCATCATCCTTTTCAATCGCAACCGTTCGTAATGAAGCGAGGTCAGACCCTGCGTCAGGTTCTGAAAAGCCCTGACTCCAGATCTGTTCGGCGCTTAGAATTTTCGGCAGGTATCGCTTTTTCTGATCCTCTGAACCGTGATGAATGATTGCCGGGCCAACCAGTTCGTTACCGATGCTCACATTCATCAGATTCGGCGCTTTTGCGCGCGCCATTTCTTCAGTAAAGATCAATTCCTCGATAATCGTCGCTCCACGCCCACCATACTCTTTGGGCCAGGACATGCCAGACCAGCCTGCATCGTAGAGCTTGCGTTGCCACCTCTTAAGAAACGCTATCCAGCCATCCATGTTCTCCGCTTGATCATAAGTTTGGCTTTCATTGAGGTGGGCTTGATTTGCCGCTAACCAGGCTCGCAGCTCTTCACGAAAGCGTTGCTCGTCTGGCGTGCGATTGAGATCCATATTGTTAGTTTTGACGATCTGTTGAGGCGAAAATCGGATCCTTCAATCTGATATTTGTGCGACCTCTCTCGCGTAAGCTTTGAATGCCGTGGGGTCGTGTTCGCGCAGAGTGGCCATCTTTTCAGCCTCGACCGAACCTTCGGCATGTATGGCTAATACGGCCTGGTAACCGCCGAAATCCGTTGTGGTCAGATCCTTAACGAGATTTATCGCCCTTAAACGTTTCTCCCCATCAACACCGGCTCGACCGCCAAGATACTTGCGCACATAGGCCCCAATCTCCTCACTCGTTAAATCATCTTTTCCCGGCGCCGTAACGAGTAAACCGCCCGCGATATCCTGTGCATACGCCATCGCCTGGTGATAATTCTTGGCAAAATGCCATTTCGCCATATTCACGACTAGAGTATTGGGAACGGCTATCCCCAGTGCGACTTTCTTGCACTCGATTGCTGCCATCTTCACCAATGCTCGGAGCGTTTCGGCGTAGCTGATCAGCCACGTAATCTTGTCGCGAATGTGAGCCGCGCGCTCCGTGCCGTTGTAATCGGCGACAAGTTCGGCTGATCCGAGCAACAAATCTACGAGTGGAAGTTTGTACGAAATTGCTGTGAAGCGATGGAACTCTACGAAGGTCTTCGCGAGTGGTCCAGCCATCTGCCACTCGCCCTTAAGAAAAACTCTTTCCCACGGAATAAAGACGTCATCAAAAACAGTGAGAGTCTCGATCATCTTGTGTTTGGCACTGATTGGATAATCGAACTCGTCCCTGACAATTCCTTCAGCGTAGGGACTGGCGATGAGCTTCAATCCCCGCGTGTTTGGCGAAACTGCAAATGATAAAGCGTATTTGGAATCCGCCTCAGAGAAATTCCTGGTCGGCAATACAAGGATTTCATTCGCGTTGATAGAAACCGACGTATGTACCTTCGCTCCCCGCACTAAGATACCGTCCTTCGTCTCATCAACGATGTGAACGTAATAATCCGGATCAGTCTGATCACTTGGACCACGGCTGCGATCACCTTTTACATCTGTCTGCGCAACAGCTACCGCGAGATCATTCTTCCGGCAGTGATCGAAAAATCTTGTTACTCGCTGGAAATATTCCGTCCCGAAGTGCTCATCTGTCTGTTTGGATATCAAATGAAGCGCGAACATCGCGTCGGTGCCAATTTCTTTGATCAATATGACTAGAGTATGGCCCAGCCGTGTAGTCGTTTCGATCAATTTGCTTCGCTTTAAGAGGTCTTCAGCGTTTTGTGGGATGTGATAATAGCGGCTGATCAAGCCTGCATCGGCTGTCTCAACTGTGGCCAGCTCGTGGTGCTTGGGATCCTCCGCGACACGGTAATCGATAGCCGCATGTTCAACTGCAATGCCCAACTCAGGATGAGCCACGACATCACGAACGGGCTTTCCACGGTAGTAAACGGCCCTGCCATCACGCAGGCTTTCTTTGTACTCTGCTGGTGATCTTAATCCCATCGTTCTTCAATTAGAGACCTACTGCGCCCAGCTTTAGGCAGCGGTCTGCCCTCCATCGATAACAATCACACTGCCTGTCATGAAATCCGATGCGTCTGACGCAAGATAAACAATGAGCGGTCCAAGAT
>JBHEMC010000150.1:0-7558 GCA_046262775.1 Pyrinomonadaceae bacterium
GCACCGGGGTAGACCTCGTGCTGAAAGACCTGTCGGGCGTCGAGCAGAGATTGAGCGCCTACCGTGGGCGCCTCGTCGTGCTGAACTTCTGGGCGACCTACTGTATTCCCTGTCGCGAAGAAATTCCGGCACTGAATGCTCTACAGCATGATCTGGAGGCGCAGGGATTAAAGGTTGTTGGAGCGTCGCTTGACGATACCGCAGATGGAGTTAATGCCTATCAGAAGGACGTGCGGAGGTTTGAGTACGCCGTGTTGTTGGGAGGCAGTGATGCCAAGACCAGGTTCGAACAGTCAGTGCTACCTACAACTTATCTGATCGATCGTGAAGGAAGGATCCGCCAGAAAATAATCGGGGCTCGGGATCGCGCGACGTGGGAAGCAGTGGTCAAGCCGTTGCTGGCCGAAACTCCTGCCACGGCACACAACGGTCAATGAATAGCAGCTGGAGTATTAACATGAAAAGTTTTTTATTGCTCGTAATTCTGATGCTGACTGTTGCACCGTTTGTGCGGCCACAGTCAGGTCATGAGTACTCACCGCTGGTCGAAAAGACGGTTAACTACAAAAACTGGTCCCTGGCTGACTTGCAGACAAACAAGGCACAGGATCTCCGCTCCCTGATGAATGGCAAGAAACTCGTAATGGTTGTTTACTTTGCGCCATGGTGCGGGAATTGGCGTAACGAGGCACCCATAGCCGCGAAGCTTTACGAAAAATATAAGGACCAGGGATTTCAAGTCATTGGTGTAAGTGAATACGGTTCACGCGATGACGTGAAAAACTTTTTCGGCGCTGCTGGTCCACCTTACCCTATTGTTTTCGAATCGGAATCGCGCGAAGATCGCGACAAGACACCACACTATGGTTACCGGCAGTTGACTGGCGATTCACGCAAATGGGGCTCGCCGTGGAATATTTTTCTGGAGCCGGCAAAGGTCACTGCTTTGGGTGATTTGCTGACAGAAAAGGCTTGGGTTGTTAATGGCGAGTTGATTGAAGACGAGGTCGACAAGTTTATTTCTTCTCATCTCGCAAATGCCTCAACCGCGGGGGTAATCACCCCATGCAAAAACTAACGTCCGACAAACCTTCAGTTTATCGCGCCGCACTGCCTTTAAGCTCTAATAGACTCAAAGTTTGTGCGCTGCCGCCCGGCAATCTCTGCACTTATCCGCTCTCTCCGGCATATTTCTGCGTATTGGAGTCCATCTGTGGCTCGTTTGCGCGCACTTTGACGCGTTGCTAAGATGGCGCGCTTCTTTACACAGCCAACATGAAACTTCGACTCCTCTATCACGGGCACTGCTTTGACGGTGTCGCCTCAGCAGCAACCTTCACGAGGTTTTATAAGCAACGAGTTCACCCTGAGGCTGAGGTCCTCTACAGGGGTCTGCTCCATCGGCCCGGCAACTTGTTCGACTTCGATATGTTCGACTCGGATGAGAACGCGATTGTCGATTTCAAATATGCAGCATCAGAGAAATTGACGTGGTGGTTCGATCACCATCAGTCAGCATTCCTGTCTCCTCAAGATGAAGCCCATTTTCGTGCAGATAAATCGGGCACAAAGTTTCTCGATCCGTCGCGAAAATCGTGTACGGAATTCATCGCGGACGTAGCACACAAACAATTCGGATTTGATGTGACTCCGATTGCCTCGCTGGTTCACTGGGCCCACATCATCGATGGCGCACTTTACGAATCGGCTGCTCAGTGCGTGGAATTAAACGAGCCTGCCTTACAACTGATGCAGGTGATCGAGGCGGATCCGGACGATCTGTTTATTGAACAGATTATTCGGAAGTTGACGGTCACGTCTCTGGAGGAAGTGGCAACTGCCGGGGAAATCCAGCGAAAATTCAAGCCTATCCTGCAACAGCACTTGGAAACACTAGACGCTGTGAAGCGCGAGGCTTCGTTCGCGAAGGGAGTTGTGCAGTTTGATTTGATTGATGAAGGTTACGAAGGTTTCAACAAATTCATTCCATATTATCTATTTCCGGAAACAACGTACTCGGTGGCGCTAACTCGCGGTTCACAACGCACGAAAATCTCTGTTGGCTCAAATCCGTGGGCACCGCGCCCGCGCACGCACAATATCGCGAACATCTGCGAACGATACGGCGGTGGCGGTCACGCTGTTGTGGGTGCGATCTCGTTCAAGCCGGAGGAAGTGGCGGAGGCTCGGGCGGCAGTTAGAGAAATCGTGCACGAGTTGTCGACGGTCGACGATTAGATGCGTTGGGTAAGGGTCGTTTGACACTGGAAAGTTGAGATTCGTGATTTGATATTCCGTTTTGCGGCGCCGTGCAGTATGCCTCCCGGTTCTGTCTGAAAACCGAGACGCCGCAGCTGCAAATGTCAAATATTCAGTGTCAATAGAGCTCACCGGGCCATGAGCGCTTCAATTTCCTCCGCATGCTTCGGCACCTTATTAGTCAGCACCCGTGGCCCGTTCTGCGTACACAACACATCGTCTTCAATACGCACCCCAATCCCGAGATACTGTTCCGGCGCTTCTTTCGTTTCCGCTGAAATGTAAATTCCAGGTTCAACTGTCATAACAACACCAGGCTCGAGAGCGCGCGATTCGTTTCGAAAATAATATCGGCCCACATCATGTACATCGATTCCAAGCATGTGGCCAAGACCATGCATGTAGAACTGCTCGTATTTCTTTTCCTTGATTAGCTCCTCAGGGTCACCTTTTAGCAAGCCCAGTTCAACCATTCCTTCAGTGAGAATCTCAATCGATCGCTGCTTTAGTTCATCATGCGTAGTGCCGGGGCGCACCATTTCGACGCACGCGACTTGCGCCTTTAACACAAGATCGTAGATGTCGCGCTGCGCTTTGCTAAATCGCCCACTGACTGGAAAGGTGCGAGTGATGTCTGACGCATAGCCTTTGTATTCCGCACCCGCATCAATAAGCAACAACTCACCATCGTGCAACTCTCCGTCGTTATTGATGTAGTGCAACACAGTTGCGTTCGCGCCTGCTCCGACGATGGATGTGTAGGCCGGAGCTAAGGCGCCGCGCTCGCGGAATATCCGCTCTATCAGCGCCTCAACCTGGTACTCTTTCATGCCTGCCCGTGCCTGTTTCATCGCCTCGCAATGAGCTTCCGCGGCAATGTCAGCAGCACGTTGCATTATCTCGATCTCTTCCGGTGACTTAATCACGCGCAACTCGTGAACGATAGTGGCAGGGTCCACGATTGATTGCGGCGGATGAATTGGTTTTCGATTCATTGAACGCATCTGCGCGATCTGCCGAATGATCGTGTCGTCAAGCTCGCGATTAATTCCAAGGCGGTAGTAAAGTTTTTCAGCACCGTCAAGGATCTCCTGGAGCCTTTCGTTAAATGCAGCTATAGGGAACGACTCCTGTGCGCCGTAATTCTTTTTCGCTCCTTCAACACCCGCTCGACGACCATCCCAGATCTCTCGTTCCGGATCGCGTGGGCGAACAAACAGCGTGTATTTGGTTTCGTTCGATGGTCGGATGACAGCAATCGAATCAGGCTCCTCGAACCCCGTCAAATAATAGAAGTCGGAATCCTGCCGAAAACGATATTGAGTATCGTTGGAACGTGTCGATTCGCGGGCGCCGGGAATAATAGCGACGGAATTCGCATCCATGCGACGCATAAACTCCTCAAGCTGCGGTCTGATCATTTGGAAGCTCTCCTTGCCGAGACTCGTTTCCTGGTGGCAATCATTGTAACTGACGACACCGGAGATTTGTGAACGCGGGATTTCGTGATCACGGATGTGGCGTCGAGTTGCAACTTCGATGGCCGTAAACACGACGAATGGAATATCGAACTGTCCTTTGAGTCCCCTTGTAAATTCATGCAATCCTGTCTACTTTCCTACACGAGGTGCCTATGGAAGCTGTTTCAGGACCGCCAGTTGAAATTATTTCTTACAATCCTGCGACTGGTGAAGAACTCGGCCGCGTTCCATTAACAGATACGGAAGCAGTTCGCACCGCTGTACAAAAAGCACGAGAAACGCAAGTTTCTTGGGCCAAAGCTTCGTTTCGTGAACGCGCAGCAGTTGTCTTGCGTGCTCGTCAGTTTGTTCTAGACGAGATCGAGCAGATCGCCCAGTTGATATCACGCGAAACGGGCAAACCTGCGGCCGAGGCAATCGCAATGGAAATCGTTCCTGCCTTGGACCTCATGGATCATTTCTCTCATAAGACAGCTCGGCTGCTGCGCCCGCAGAAAATCGATATAGGCCTCTATAAATTGATGGGGCGCTCTTCACGACTTGTCTTCAAGCCGTTTGGCGTGATCGGCATCATCTCGCCCTGGAATTTTCCCTGGGCCACACCGCTCGACGAGGTTGTGCTCGCTCTGATGGCCGGTAACGCAGTCGTTCTGAAACCAAGCGAGTTGACGCCCTTCACAGCCCTGAAAATCGGAGAGATGTTCAAGCGTGCAGGACTACCTGACAGCCTGCTGGCAATCGTGACCGGCGACGGATCCACGGGCGCCGCACTCGTCGATGCGGGTGTGGACAAGATCATATTCACCGGCAGTGTGGCTACAGGCAAGCGTGTAGCTGAGGGCGCGGCGAAACACCTGACGCCATGCGTGCTCGAACTTGGCGGGAAGGACCCGATGATTGTTTTGGACGATGCGAACCTTTTGAACGCCGCTCGTGGTGCGGTTTGGGCAGCATTCGCAAACTCCGGTCAAGCATGCGCATCAGTCGAACGGTGTTACGTGCAAGAGAGCGTGTTCGACCGTTTTGTCGAACTCGTGAAGAAGGAAGTCAGTGCGTTGCATCAGAGCGCCGGCCAGATCAGCCAACCCGATATCGGAGCTATGACGAACGAGCGCCAGCTGAAGATTGTTGAAGAGCACATTGTGGATGCGCTCAAACGAGGAGCACGCATAATGGCGGGTGGTCACAGACTAAAAACCGAGCGTGGCTGGTTTCACGAACCCACGGTGCTCACCGATGTCGATCATTCGATGACTGTGATGCACGACGAAACGTTTGGGCCAGTGTTACCGATCATGACGTTTACTACAGAGGACGAAGCCATTCAGCTCGCGAACGACAGCATTTATGGTTTGACGGCATCAGTTTGGACCAGCAGTTACCGACGCGGCCGTCGGATTGCCCACCAAATCGAGGCCGGAACGGTGATGGTTAATGAAGTCCTTTACACTCATGCTATCGCTCAAACTCCGTGGGGTGGCGTGAAGCAGAGCGGATACGGAAGGACTCACGGCCGCCTTGGGCTGCTGGAAATGGTAAGCCCAACGCATGTCCATGTTAATCGACTGCCGTGGATACCTGACATTTGGTGGTTTAGTTACTCGGAGAGCGCGAACCGATTGTTTCGCGCGCTCGCCCGAAGGTTTACCACTAATTCAGTTCTTCGTGCTGGGCCGCTTGTCCCGCAGATTCTGCGGCGCTGGCGGGAACACCGGCGTCGTTAGAATTTCTTTCGTCTACGACAGCTAGCATGGTATATCGCCGTTCCTTCAGCCATTGAACTCATCTCGCGCTCTCTCTTAATGGTTACTTCTTACGGCGGTTCCGAGTTTCGCGACCGTACAGTACTCCTTGCAAGAAACATCGATCCCACTAAACTCCGGCACAGTCGCCACAGCCGAAGCCTTGGGCCGCGGGCGGACCCAAATTGAGAGTAGTGCGCGTAGTGGGGGCGAGCCCTCGCCGCATCTCCGTCGGCTAAGTTGTTGCCGAACGTGCGGAAGACTGAGTGAACCGAGGCTCTTTGTCGGAATTTAGGCCAATTCTTTCATTGCATCACAGAAACTCCTTCTTGCATGGAAATGTCAAAGCAGGCGCCGTTTTTACTTTGGACGCGAGTTATCTTACGATCTCAGACTTCGAATGGAGTGGTTAAGCATTCGGCGGCAACGGGGCGCCTTGGCGGCGCATGCATCTTCGACGGACAAAATACAAAGCGGTGTTCACCGCAATCGAAATCCTAATGAGCCTTTGGAAAACTTACATGCACCGGCGGGAGCGCTGGTATC
This sequence comes from Pyrinomonadaceae bacterium, assembly GCA_046262775.1. Lineage (GTDB taxonomy): Bacteria > Acidobacteriota > Blastocatellia > Pyrinomonadales > Pyrinomonadaceae > PSRF01. The sequence goes on from JBHEMC010000150.1 coordinate 6,029, forward strand.
ACCAACGAGACAATAACCGCGTCGTTCGCCCATTCGATTGGGGTCTGCCGTTTATAGCTGATCATGTTAACGGCGATGATCCGCGCGACGTCTTTCGCCGTCACACCCGTCAGGTGATGCAGCAGAGTGACATTTTCTTTGCGCTGCCCGACATTGATGATTTCAATCTTGCCGGCGATCAACTCACGTGGACCAGTGCCATTCACACCCCGTCACCCGAAAACAACATTGCACGCGCGAGATTTTTTCCCGCGAAATCGAAGAATCGTGTGCGACCGACTGCCGCTGTGGTGGTGTTGCCGCAATGGAACGCGCAACCAGACAGTCACGTGGAAGCATGTCGGATATTTAATTTTATCGGGATGTCCGCGCTGCGTTTGACACTTCCCTACCACCAGGAAAGAAGGCCACCGGAACTCGAGCGGGCCGACCACCTGGTAAGCACAAACCTGGGACGCACAGTTCAATCGATGCGACAGGCCGTATTGGATACTCGCGCTGCCGTGATGTGGTTGAAACGGGAAGGTTACGACAAAATCGGAATTCTTGGTACCAGCGTTGGATCATGCATTGCCTTCCTGGCCTTTGCTCATGAGCCGAATCTGTATGCAGGCGCATTCAATCACGTGTCAGGATATGTCGCCGATGTAGTCTGGCATGGTCTATCCACAGCTCACGTCAAGGAAGGACTCCAGCACCATCTGACCCTGGACGAGCTGCGCGAATTTTGGACACCTATCAGCCCACTGCCGTTCATGCGACGCGTGGCTGCCATGGGCGAACGTCCAATGAGGTTTATCGCGGCCCGTTATGATTTGACCTTCCCTGTTCACCTGACGCATTCGGCGATCAACGAAGCTCGTAAACACAATTTACCGCTCGACGTTGTCTGGTTGCCGTGTGGACATTACACGACTGCCGAGATGCCGTGGAAAGCGATCGATGCGTGGAAGATCGCCACATTTTTCCGAACGCAATTCAGGCAATAACCAGCCTTCGGGCGCAATTAGCGCCGAATTGCCTATTTCGCTAATGGAAAAATCGGTTCAATATCGACAGGCACACTAGTGAGCTTGTCTAAAGCGAGCTTCAGGTCCGTCCCTATTACCGCATATTTGTCCAGTATCGCCTTTGCTTTCTCGTACGATCCCTCTGCTTCGAGTTTAAGCAAGTCGTGTGTCAGCTTGCTTACGCCCTCTTTCATGTTCACATCGTTTACGCTGAACGTTTGTGTTTTTGGATCGTACCTGATCGCATTTTCTTCACTGAGGTAGTTAAACTGCATAGCAACGCCCCGACCATGTGCTTCAGTAATTCCAAAGCGCACCGAACGAAACATGCTTGCGAGATACGTAGTGTAAAGAGTCTGCTGCATCGTTTTGTCGACAAATCCCTTGTCGATCAGATACTGCAGCGCCCATAATCCAGTCATGTCTGCTTTTGCTTCCTCAATCGGGGAGTAGAGTTCTTTCAGTTGCTTCCGCACAGTAGTTTCCTCGCCGTTTACTGTGATGTTGTGCGGTCCAAGAC
>JBHEMC010000151.1:0-7553 GCA_046262775.1 Pyrinomonadaceae bacterium
GTGTTAGGAGCAACCCGAGGTTGTACAACGCAGTTTCATTGTAAGGCTCGGCAGTGAGTGCATTTCGAAACGCCACGATAGCCTCAGCGTACTGCTTCTGTTGTACGTATAACTGTCCAAGGTTTACGTTCGATCCGACGTCGGACGGGTCAGCGTGCAAGACCCTGAGAAACTCTTCGATCGAACCCTCGTAATCACTTTTCGACCGTGCAATCAGACCAAGCAGGTAATGGGGCTGTGGCGCGGTGGGAGATTGAGCTGCCGCTTTTTCAGCTTCGCGCTTCGCGGCGTCCACCTGTTCCGAATAAAACAGTGCGATGGCCAGGTTGATTCTTGCAATAAACAGATCGGGCTGAAGGCGCAATGCCTCCGTAAAAGATTGCGTCGCTTCTCGCGCTTTATACTGCTCGAGTAGCGCAACTCCGATGTTGTTTGCTCGGTACGCCTGTTCGAAGTTGGACGATCCAGATTGGAGGCTGGCGGTTGAACTGTTGCCTAACAGAATTGCGAGCACAACAACAAACAGAAACGTCGCCTTACAATTCCGGAGCGGTTTTCTAGCCTGTGCGGATTGATCAGCGGGTGGATACAACACGTTAGCTATGTTCCACGTTGACTTCGAAAATAGATGTTGGGGTGATTCGCAAAAATGAATTCTTGTGCCAATGAAATCAGTACGTCGACGCATCGCCTTCCGGTTAACGGCGGCCAGCGAGCACGTGTTGTCATTGCTCGAGCCGACTCAGCCGCGATCGGTCCACATTTCATGAGATCTAATTCGCCGAAATGACCACGTAGTCTCTACCGCTGTACAGCCGAATACCGTCGCCGGCTTTTGTCATCATTAGCGGTCGTGGCCTCTTTAGCGAACTGTCTTTCGTTGTGGAGACCGAGAGAATTTCCTTACCGGCAAGGTCGAGTATGTTCAGTTTTCCACCATTCGTAAAACCGAATCCGTACGCGCCCACTCCTAGTTCTGAACCATTGATTTTTATGGGCGAATCAGTAAGAAAAAACCCTTCATACTTCGAGCGAACCTCTGCTGCATACCCACTCGTGTCCACCATCCCGACGACGACGTACCGGCTGCTACCAAATTTTGCCGCGGCCGAATTACGCACCTGCGTCGGGGCGCTCAGTCCCTGGAAATAAAATCCGGGCGGTACAACTCTGGTCAGTTCAGCGCCGGCCAACACTGCCGTCTGATCTTGTGCTAAAGCGACCTGTGAAATTGTAGCCGCGATTACGCAAACAAAAACTATTGAAACAAGTTTTTTCATATACAAGCGCTCCATCTAACGTTCGGGAAATAGGAATCGCAATATATCGGGAGTTCGTCCGGCCCAGGCTCGTTCGTTATGTTCAGCACCGGTATGTTCGAAATACTTCAAGTCCGATCCTAGTCGCCATCCTTTCTTTATCAACGCTTGCTCGAGCAGTCGAGCATCGTCAACAGTTTGTTTTGCTTCTGCGTCATCGCGACCTTCGCGTGAGCCGATGTCGAGCCAGATGCGCAACTTTGGTTTTTTGGGCAGCGACTCAACGTAATGCACAATCTGATCATTTGCCCACCACACCGAAGGCGAAACAACAGCCAGCCGGCTGAAAACGTTGGGATACTTTAAGCCAAGGTAGAGTGTCACCAAACCTCCGAGTGACGAACCGCCCAAGCCGGTGTGCGCCGCATCCTTCTGTGTGCGATAGGTAACGTCAATAAAAGGCTTGAGCTCATCAACAATCATTCGTCCATACGAGTCAGCCTGGCCACCTGCCTTGTACTTCGAATCTTGGGCCGGAGTGTATTCGTTAACTCGCTCTTTGCCGGTGTTGTAAATACCGACAATTATTAGTGGCTCAATATCGTGATTATTGATCAACTCTTCCGCGGTCTCGTCAACGCGCCATTCCTGGCCGGCGATATATGATGTGGCGCCATCAAAGACGTTTTGACCATCGTGCAAGTAAAGAACAGGATAGCGTCGCTTCTTGTTTGAGTTGTAATCGGGCGGCAAATAAACGATCACGTCGCGGTCGTTCTTCAGCAGTTCGGAATGAAAATTTTTATGGAAGCGAATGTCGCCACTTAGCGTGTGCTGGGCATTAACAACGACACAAGATGTGAGAACTAACAGGGCGGCGAAAGCGTGCGTCGCAATTCTTTTCATCGTGCACACAATAGCCGCCTCGCAACCGGGAGTAAAGTTGGCCTTCTGTTCACTTAACAACCTGCTGAGATCGAAACAGCATGCGGTTCATCTGAAGCCTGACAACATCTGGCTTGAGCCAAATCGACTCGGCAGTTATCGCGTGAAAGTTCTCGATTTTGGTATAGCTAAATTGGCGGAAACGGCTGTACCAGCCGAACCTGAACCGGAGCCAAATGTGTTCGAGCTCGCCGAATCTAGAGTATCCGAAGCCGTTTCAGTATGTTCCGAGGCTGCGACTTCGTTGCAAGTGCCCGCAGATGAAGTTGCGACTCTACAGTTCACGAATAACAAATTTCTCCACCGAAGTGGTTTGCCAGTTCTCATTGACGAAGCTTCTTCCGGGGGGAAGCTGATACCGGCTCGTTTGTAGCGCAAACCGCCTTACGTGATACGAGCCGTTTCATTAAACCGGTGATCACCAACGGCAACGGTTCAGATGATAACGGTACGCTGCTTTTTAACCAGCATGAGCGTGGGGCGTCGCCACGGAGGGATTCTTTTTCTGCAAGGGGTGTCGCGCAATGAAGCGCTTTGTTATTGGCTCTTCGATCGGCGTCTGAAAATCCATGTAGCTGATGCCGAAATAACTCGCTCGCGGATCGAACTGCCGTGGTTTGAATCCGGGGGCCGGCAGCTGTACGAAACTATGACGCTCGCGCACAGTTATCGCCTGGGGTACGGCAACAACCTGCCTGACGTACTGGCCCGGTTCGTCCCCGGTAAAAGTCAACGTGGTCTCCACCTCGCTGTTCTCAGGAAAGTTTTTTGTGTTGGGTAGATAAAAGGCACAGCGGGTCGGATCCAAGCGAAATGTGCCCTGCTGATTTCGCTGGAGAGTTCCCGAAACCTGGTGAACGTCGCGGAGATAGAAGTTAGTCGCGTCGACTAAAACGCGGTCACCTTCTTCAGCAGCTAGATCAAATATGTAACTGCTCCCGAGTTGACCGCGATTGAGCCCGATATCATTTGAACCAATGCCGGCGGGTAATGACTCGACGTACAGGAATTCAGAATTCCATTGATTTCAACGAACATCTTACCGGCCCTGGCGTCCCAGTAGGATTGGAAAATATCCGTCGAACTTTTGGAGGCCAGCGACCCTTTCCGCGATCGTTGGTGTTTTGGGTGAGTCACTCGGGCGAGGCTGAGAATGAATGGATGTGACCGAGATGAACAGCAGCCATAGCGCCGCGAACACTTTCATCGTGTTTACTCCAAATTTTGACGTTGCAGGAAGCTCCTCAACAGGCCTACTTGAATTGCCAATGAGCAATCGGCGTCTTCCCTATTGATCTTTCCATTCGGGAATTCTTCCCGGCGTCCAGGGCGCACCTGCTGTCTCCAATTGCTTCTCAAGTTTCATGAGGTCGATCTCAATCAACTGGCGCAGTTGAGACAACACAGCTTCAAACTCCTGACTAGCAGTTGCGTATTGTTCGACCTGCGTTTGCGTCGGGCGCGAAGTGGAGGTCCGTTGCGAACCGACAATGTAACCAACTCGCTCGCTGATCGACGGTGGAGTATTCATATTGCGTTGACGTGCTGCGGTATCACCACGCAGTGAACGAAGTATTTCGTTGGTTCGTTTGTCCAACGCAGTTGCGTCTTCCTGTATTTTCTGCGGCAATGAGGGTGTCTCATTTATTGCACGTTTGATAGCTGCTAATCGTGGCCTCAACGCATTAGCTGCCTCCGTAGCACCAGTGACCGCACGTTGTAATCTGGCAGCCTTCTGCTGAAATGCTACTAACGCAGCACGATCGGTCTGCGACATGCTTTCCTGACCTTCAACAGCGATCTGAAATTCCTGAGCTTCACCAAGGGGCAACAGTTGGCCGTCAATTCTCTTCGCAAGTGTCGCCTTGTAAGTGCCCGGCATGACCAGTGGACCAGAGGGAGGCTCGAAATCGGGATCGGCGTCCGGCGGCGGTGGTCCAGGCAACGAGGCAGCCGGATAACGGAGGTCCCAGTTCACACGTTGGATTCCTGCGGTAACAGGACCTGTCAAACGTCGCACCACGCGATTCTCAGAATCGGTGACCGTGACGATAATCGCAGGTGCTTCTTCCTCCTCTTCCGCTCTAAGATCAGCCTGAGTGGGCCACGCTACAGGAGATCTCTTTTTGTCCGCTTCCTTCTCAGCTTCCAGCCGTCGCTCTTTGCGGGTCTTAATTGCGTCTTTCAAGTAGTACGTGATCGTCGCGCCGAAAGGAGGATTTTCCGCCGTAAAGTAGGATTCACCCTGGAAACTCTTACCGCGACCGCCCAGAGGCTGAGATTGGATATACATCAACGCATCCTTCACCGGAAAAACCGCATCCTGCTTCAGCACGTCAGACTTGATTAACCTGAGTGGCGCGTAGTTATCAAGGATGTAAATTCCACGGCCAAACGTCGCGACCACCAAATCGTTTTCGCGTTTTTGAATGGTCAAATCGCGAACCGCAATTGTCGGCAGCCCACCTTTGAGTTGTATCCACTTTTGGCCGCCGTCCACGGATACGAAGAGCCCGAATTCGGTACCGGCAAAGAGCAGTAATGGATTAACGTGGTCTTCGGCGATTGCCAGCACAGGCCCATTCTTTGGCAAGTTGCTGCTGATGGATGTCCAGGTACGTCCCGCATCAATGCTCTTTAACAAGTACGGATTGAAATCAGCATTTTGATGGTTGTCGAATGCCGCATAAACCGTGTTCGCATCGTGATAAGAGGCGACGATGCGGCTGACATAAGCCATGTCGCCGACGCCGGGAAATTTGTCCAGGCGCCGCCAACCTTTGCCGCCATCTTCAGTCACTTGAATTAAACCGTCATCAGTTCCGACATAAATCAACCCTTCTTTTTTCGGAGACTCCGCAACTGCCGACGCGTTACCGAAAAATGCAGTTGACGCGTTTTTCGCCACCGCATCAATACCCCATATTTTGCCCATTACTGGAAATTTGTCGCGATCCAAACCTCTAGAAAGCTGTCCACTCACCAGTTGCCAACTGTCGCCCCGATCATCGCTGCGGAAGAGCTTGTCGGCTGCAAAGTACAGTCTGGTATGCGAGTGTGGACTGATAATGAAGGGAGAATCCCAGTTCCAACGCAACGGTTCGGCACTTCTACCGGCCTGTGGTTGAATACCAATTCGCTCGCCCGTACGTTTGTCGAATCGCGCCAGTGACCCATTTTGGAGTTCGGCATAAATTGTATTTGGATCTTCCGGATCAACCTGCGAGCGAAATCCATCACCACCGTTTGTGACGAACCAATCTGCGTTAGTTATCCCACTGGCGCTACGAGTGCGAGATGGCCCGCCGAAACTGAAGTTATCCTGCGCTCCTCCGTATACATTGTAGAAAGGTTTCGCGTTATCAGTTGTAATGTCATAAAACTGCGTCACGGGTAGATTGCGGATGAAGTTCCAGTTTGCGCCACGGTCGTAGCTCTCGTAAACACCGCCATCACATCCCACCAGATAATGATCTGTATTGCGCGGATCGACCCAGATATCGTGATTGTCGACGTGTTTTGACTTTTCACCCAATCGACGCAGGGTCCGTCCCCCATCATCCGATACCATTAGGAAGACGTTCATCACATAAATACGATCTACATTTTTTGGATCCGCGACAATCCTCGCGTAATACATTGCGGTGGCATCGAATTCATTGCGCCGCTCCCAACTGCCGCCGCGATCGCTAGACCGGAAAATCCCGCCTTTGCGGTCGGCGGCTTCGATTGTGGCGTAGATTACATTTGGATCGACTGGAGAAATCGCCAATCCGATTCGGCCCATCTCTGTTGTGGGCAACCCGATGCGCAACTTATTCCACGTGACACCGGCATCGGTGGATTTATAGATCGCGCTCTCCGGACCGCCATCTATCAACGTCCACATGTGCCGGCGACGCTGATATGCGGCGGCGTACAACGTGTCGGAGTTCTGCGGATCGACCACGATATCGGTAACGCCAGTGTTCTCGCTGATTGAAAGAATGTTCTTCCAGGTCTTACCGGCGTCGGTCGTCTTAAAAAGTCCGCGTTCCCCTCCTGGTCCCCACAACGGACCCTGTGCAGCAACGTAAACGGTATTTGAATCTTTCGGGTCTATAGCAATACGGCCGATGTGCTCCGACGTCTTCAGCCCAACGTTCTTCCAGGTTCTGCCGCCATCGTCTGACCGATAAATGCCGTTGCCATATGAAACGCTACGCTGACTGTTGTTCTCGCCGGTGCCAACCCAAACGGTGAGGGGATTCCTCGGATCGAGCACGATGGCGCCAATTGAATATGAACCTTCGGTATCAAAGACCGGAGTCCAGGTTGTACCGCCATTGATCGTCTTCCAGACACCGCCCGACGCCGCAGCAACGAAGTAGCGCGCGGGATTCTCCGGATCAACCGCGAAACCAATAACTCGTCCAGAAGTGAAAGCTGGTCCGATCGATCGGAACCGTAAGCCGTTAAAGGTCGGTGTCGACATTGGGTCGCGTGGCTTGTTCTCGTCTTCGGGTTTTTTTTCTTCTTCACTTTTTTGTGCGGTGTCAACCGGTTGGGGCGACGGCTGCTGCTTGCTTTGCGAGGCATCGACGTCAGGTGACCGAACAGCAGCAGGAGTTCGTTGCGGCTGGGCGAACGATGAAACCGAAAAGCTGAGTAGGGTGATGACGAAACTGAGTGAGAAGAATGTGGCGGACGGAGCTTTAGGCGCAGGCGTAGGCATCAATAGATTCCTTTTTCAATTGATAATGGAGCCATACAGCATGAATCATGCTGGTAACACGGAGACAGAAATCGTTTCGTAAATGGCTGCTAAATTGTTTCGGGTATCAAGAAGAACTGAAACTGGAACGACGTTAAACTAACATCACTTCGGATTGTCGGCAAAGTCGAGAGAGCAGCCTGGCGGACCATCTGCTTTTGGGGGGGGTGAAGTTTTTGTGAGCCGAATCCGGAATAAATTCGTTCCATCATCATCCAGCCTCATCCTGAACCACTCAACTCACATGAATTCAACAAGTGAGATTACAGGTGTGGATGCTGGTGAACATTGCAAAGGTGACGGTGGATTGGAAGCTAGTGAACCTTGAGCGGGGTCGCGCTCCGCTTGACCCCTTCCTGACTGGAAAGTTTTGCAAAATGAGTTGTCCCAGGAAGGTGGATGCTAGTGAAGATTGCAATGCTGACTAGTGTGTAGGAAGCTAGTGAATCTTGGGCGGGGTCGCCCAATGTCCATCATCCTCCAGCTTCATCCTGAACCGCTCAACTCACATAATTCAACAGTCAGGAAGGGGTCAAGTGCAGCGCGACCCCGCCCAATTTGCATTACCATCCAACTTCACTTGGACCACTCAACTC
>JBHEMC010000152.1:0-7223 GCA_046262775.1 Pyrinomonadaceae bacterium
GTATACGTCTACCGACAGTAGCAAAGGCTTGCGATGCTGGTTGGTTGCCAACCAACGGGCGATCTTCCCGGTTGATGTCGTTTTGCCTGACCCCTGCAGGCCAACGATCATTACGGTGTTGGGAACCTGTTTCGTGAAGACCAGCCGTGACGACTGACCTCCGAGTAGATCGGCAAGTTCCTCGTAAACTATCTTTACGACTTGTTCAGAAGGCTTCAGGTCCTGCCAAACCTGTTGCCCTTCGGCCTTCTCTTTGACCGACGCAATAAAATCCTTGGCGACCTTATAGTTGACGTCAGCCTCAAGCAGTGCGAGACGAATTTCGCGCAGCGCTGCATCAACGTGCTCCTTTGTCAAAACACCTTCGCCGCGCAGGTTTTTGAGTGTGCGCTTTAACTTGTCTGAAAGAGACTCAAACATAAAACCCTAGGCGACGTTCCGTGGTGCTGACGGAAACGGAAATCATAACGACCGAGTTTTTGGGTGTCAAGGAGAGCCAACTACGTAAAGTTATGTGCGTGGACAACTTAGTTTAGTTTGTTCGGCTACGACGTTCCAGTGGAATGGCTTCCATTATTGTGGTGTCAAACGGCTCCCGGTTCGCTCCTGTACTGTATGAGACTGTACGCTCACAGCCTCATGTGTTAAATTCACGGCGAATAGCGGCCGTTAAGTACAGTAGTTGGCTCCCACCCATTGCGAACAAGCGTAATGAAAAATCTTACTAATTAAGCGTCTAATGGTATTACATGGATAAACGTGTCCGTTCAGGACCCTCTGGCATTAACGAGGATAAGGTTTCCAAAGAAACCGGTGTCGTCGATCTAGCGGATGCGCGTGTGCGCCTGCGTTCGCGAACGCGGCATTCAGGCGATTCGCTGATGGCGGAGCTAGATAGTATCAGGTCACTTTTGGACCAGGGACTATCGACGGAAGCAAAGGACCGCCTCAGTTTAGTAATCGCAAATGCGCGCAATCACCCCGTAGTGCTTGCGCTAACCCGCTGCACGCTATCAATTGCACTTGAGCAACAGGGTCATTACCGAGATTCACTCGCAGCAGTCTCGATGTATGACTCACCGGAATCGCGAAGCAAGCTAGACCTGAAGACTGCAAGCTATCTCAGAGTGCAAATTGCTCTCGGATACAACTACAACGGCGATCAGCCAAAAGCTATTGCAATGCTGAAGTCCATTCTGCGGGACTATGCAGAAACCGGTATTGCAAACCTCGGCCATATCTACGCAGCGCTCTCGCGCACTTATAGAAGCATCAGCGAGTATCCGATTGCTCGAGACTACGCACAGCGGGCCCTCGACCAGTTTCGCCAAACGGGTGACTGGCGAGGTCTGGCGGAATCGTACTTCGGTGTTGGCCTCGCTGACATTCAGGAGGGCGACTACGAGTCTGGTCTGAATAATCTGGAGCAGGCATTAAAATTAATCGGCGATCGGCCTGCCGCATTCTTGCTTGGTCGGACCTACGCGAACATGGCCGGCGCGTGCTGGTTTTTAAAGAGACCCCAGGAGGGCATCGACTACCTCAAGCAAGCCATTACCTACTACGAAAGAACTGATCACAAAACAAATGCTGCCGATGGTTATAACAATCTTGGGATCAATTTAATTTTGATTGGCCAGTGGGACCGTGCTCAAGAAGCCCTCGAACGAGCGCTATCTTTAGCTACCGAGGTGGATGAACGCGGGGCGAAGGTACCAATGATTCTCGATTCGCTCGGCGAACTACACATGCTTCGCGGTGATCTCCCGGAAGCCAAGGATTACCTGCACAGGGCCGTTGCCCTGGCTACTGAACACGGAAACAAATGGTACGAAGGACAAGCACTCAGAACTCTGGGCCGCTGCTATCTTGCGCTCGCCGATCCGGTAAACGCGCAGGCGAATGCCATACAAGCTTTATCTCTCGCAGACAAAATTGGTGACCGACAAGCTACCTGCGAAGCACGTCTGATCGCAGCCGAGTCGAATTTATTGGTGCGTGATCTCGAGACCTGCGCACGCGACCTCCAGAAGATCGTTACCCAAACGACTGACTCTGCTACTGACCTGGGCATTACGGGCGAAACTCATCGATTACAGGGAATGTTGGCCATGGCTCACGGCGATGCCGGCGCCGCGGCTCAGCACTTCGGCAGCAGTGTGTCGATATTCGATATGCTTGGAGACCGTTATCGTGCAGCTCGAGCACACCTTGAGCTGGGCCGTGCTTATGCGATCTCTCAGCCATCACGAGCGGGTGAACACCTCTCTCGCGCTTTAAACACTTTTCGAGAACTGGGAGCGCGGCTTGATCAATCACGTGCTGAAGAGGAACTGTTGCGGCTCGATCGGACAGCTCCAGAACGTAGCCAGGAACAGTCAGCTCTCACTCAGCTTCTAACGCTGCGCCTAGCGGAGGCGGTTGCCTCTCGCGAACTCCTGTTGCGTGAGCTCGCGGCTGTAATGCGTCAGGAAACAGGCGCCGAGAGAGTCATGATCGTTGAACGAGGGGAGCACAACCAGCCCCGCATCGTCATCGGAATGGGGCTTACAACGGAGGACAGTCTCAAGACTGCGGTTGACGTTTATTCAATTGAAAATGACCAAGCGCGGGAACGATATGCGAGCAAGCACGATGCTGCCGTGATTTTTGTAAAGCCCTCGAGTGCTCCGCCTGTCTCACTGTATCTCGCGCCACGAAACCGATCGCGGCTGCCTAAAGGAATGTCACTCGAGCCTTTACTCCGGGTCGTGGAATTGGGTCTTGACGTTTGTGCACTGCGGGCAGGATCGCAACGCTCTGGTTCCAGCGAGAAAGTCGATGAACTTACCGGTACGAGTTTGCTGCCAGGCTTCATTCATTCTAGTCCAGCGATGACGCAACTCGTTGAGGAAGTCCACAAGATTCGATCTTCGGACGTCACTGTACTGGTTACTGGCGAATCCGGGACCGGGAAAGAGCTCGTCGCGCGCGCAATTCACGCAATTTCTTCCCGCCGTTCCCGGGTATTTGTGCCATTCAACTGCACGGCGGTCCCGAAGGAGCTATCGGAAGGTTACCTGTTTGGCTATCGCCGCGGCGCGTTTACCGGCGCCATAAATGATTCACAGGGTGTAATTCGAACGGCTGCAGGCGGTACCCTTTTTCTTGATGAAATAGGAGACCTACCGCTCGACGTGCAACCGAAACTATTGCGATTCCTGCAGGAAGGTGAAATCCAACCACTTGGTGAACAGCGTCCCAGTAAAGTTGATGTCCGTATCATCGCCGCGACGAACACCGATCTCGAAGACATGGTAGCGCAGGGTCGTTTTCGCGAAGACCTCTATTACCGTTTAAACGTTATCCGCCTCCGAGTCCCTCCTTTGCGTGAGCGGCGTTCAGAAATTCCTACGATGGTGAACTATTACGTCAATCATTACGCAGCTAAATTTGGACGCAAGGACATTCAAATCACGCCGCAGGCGATCGATTTATTAATGGTCAGTGACTGGCCAGGTAACGTCCGGCAGCTGTGTAATGAAATTCAACGGACGGTAGCACGCGCCGAAGACGGCGCAACGATTACACCCGATCAGCTTTCACCCGAACTCAAACGAACCTCCTCGCCAACTGCTCCATCAGCTGGCTCTGTAGCATCGATGACTTCAGCTGCCGTTCAACCAGGTACACTTGCTGATGCCCTTGGCGAGGTTGAGCGGCGCATGATTGCTGATGCTCTCCGTAGACATGGCGGCAACATCTCGCGTGCTGCCCGCGAACTCGGGCTGACACGCCGTGGTCTCTACCTGAAGCTTGAGCGGCACGATCTCAGCGCCAGCGCTTAATCAGTTCGCAAACCGCGCCGACAATAATTCCCGCAACAACATCACTCGAAACCTGTCCGGTCGATATAGAGCGTTTCACACGAGATACCTGTGTCAATCGCGTTGAACTTCTTCGCTCATGTGATCGCGCCAAACATCGATCGCCAAAAAACTGTCGCCCGTATCGGAAATCGATTCCTTCAGTCCAGGAACGTCACAGACGTCGCGACCGGTAAGAGATCAGCCCCTGGTTACATTGCGAGTCCCTAGTTGGCGATTAAATATGTTGTACGGAATCGTTGATTGGTCTCCGAATAGAAAACTACCATCCCGCGCCCCGCTCATTCCTGGTGCTTTTTGGAGATACATAATCCCGCATGTCTACCTGCGAACCGGATGAATGGTTTCTGGTAGTCACCTGCCAATAATGCAAACGCGACAGCCGCTTTTCCACAATCTGTCGCGAGGCAAGGCCAAAGATTCGGCACACCTACAAGAGTAGCTGCGTCAAATGCGGTCACGTTGCATACTACGATCCCGATGAGATTGAGCGGTATCAATGACAGCGCAAATCACGTCAAAGAGTAGCGTGCGATTTCCTTCGATTTACGGCTGGCGATTTCCTGAGCGATTGCTGTGATCTTATCGATCGCAAAGGGTTTGGCAACGACCCAGTCGGCCTTGATTGCGTTTCTAGTATCGACGCTAATGGCGTCCGCCCAGCCGCTGACAATCGCAAGCGGCACTGTCTTCGAACGCTCGCGGATTGCGGTCACAAGTTCCCAGCCACTCATTTCCGGCATTCCAATATCTGTAAACACGGCGTCGAACTGCCCATGGTATCGATCGTAAAGTTCAAGGGCGCTCTCGCCGGTTTGAGCAGCACAAACTTCGCAGCCCTCCGCTTCCAGAGCATCTATCAACACTTCACGGACCGGTGTTTCATCGTCAACTACAAGCACGCGTAGCTTGCGTGCGCCAGGAGCAGACTCGATTGAAACCGGTGCTGAATTCTCGCCGAATAAGGTTGTCCGGGCGACCTTGGGCAGCGAAATCCTGAAAGTAGTGCCGTGACCTGGTTCGCTCTCAACGTCAATTGAACCTTCATGGCGGCGCACGATACCGAAACTGACAGCCAGACCCATGCCCGTGCCTTTCTTACCTTTGGTGGTGAAGAAGGGATCGAAGAGGCGCGACTTAACTTCGGAACCCATACCTGTTCCGGTATCGGTGATCTGGATTACGACTCGGTCGTGGGTCTCGTGTGTGGAGAGATGGATTTCGCCACCTTCAGGCATGGCATCGACCGCGTTATAGATCATGTTAACGAGTACTTCGCGAAGTTCGACCGCGTCGCCATTGACCATGGCCTGGGTATCCGCGACAAGGGCGACTCTAATTTGTCGGGAATCGAGCAGCGACTCCCATCGCGGTCGAGTCATCTCGCAAGCGTCCTTTAGCAGGTCCGTGATAGCGATCGTTTCAAATTCACGTGAGGGACGTTGGCGCGCAAAATCCTGGATGCGACGAATGATTTGCGCACCATCTTCCGCACTCTTGATGATAAGATCGAGACCGGATTGAATTTTTGCGGGATCGTTAGCGTGACGAAGAATCAACTGTGCCCGGCCCAGGATTCCGGTTAGCGTGTTGTTAACATTGTGAGCGACGCCGAACGAAAGTTCTCCGAGCGCGGCCATTTTGTGAGCATGAATTTCCTGTTCGCGTTGTGCTTCGTAGCGGGTGTGCGCTTCAGCGATGGTGTCGACACACTTGCGCAGTCGTTCACGGGTGGCGTGTTGTTGAGAGTTAGCGAGGAGTTGATTGGCCTGTGCGCCGATCTCGCGGCGTTCATCATCGGCGAGTTGCTCACACATCTCCTCAACCATGATGAGCAACGCCCTCCCCGCGCCTTCGCGATCACCGCAGCGCTCCGCTACGCGACGTGCGCGTTCCAGAATGGGCTTTGCTTCGTGGCGGCGACCGAGGCGACACTGAATGAGTCCATATGTAGTAAGAGCCTCTGCTAGCAGCGCATCTTCGCCGCTGCCCTCCAGTGTGTTAACCGCAAGCTTGATTGACCGCTCTGCGGATCCATAGTTCTCTGAACGTAAGTACAGCTGAGCAAGAGTTTCATCAACTTGAGCGCAACGCACCTCGTCGGCTAGTTGATCGAATAGTCGGCGAGCTTCCTCGAGCTGCTGTTGAGCATCCTGGTACCTGTCTAACGTAAGAAGCAGGTATCCATGATTATTTGCGACCGCGGCGGTGTAGCGGCGATTGCCGATTCGCTCAAAAGATCGTCTTGCATGCTCATAATGCTCAAGCGCAAGAATCAGGTACGCTCGTTTCGTCTCTGCAATCCCGATTTCTTTTAGTGTGGTGGCATACTCGGTATGAAAGCGACCCTGCGTTAGCTCACGACAATGGCCTAGATGCCGACCTGCCTCGTCCAGTAAGCTGCGGGAGTCTAGGAGCCGTCCGGCGTGACGCTCAACGATTGCTAACCTAAGAAGAGCAAGCGTTCTTAATTCATTATCTTCGAAGGAAAGATCATCTAAGACAGTATGAAGCACTGATCGGGCGAGATCGAAGAAACCTTCACGGTAGTAACAATATGCCAGTTCGATGCTTGCTTCAGCGGCTCTAGATGGTTTGTTACATTGAAGAAAAAGGCCTACGGCGGCGCTGAGTAGCGCCTCAGCGGGTCTTTGCCCTCCTTCAATGTTACGTGCATTCCCAATTAACCCACTAAGGGATCCCGCAGTTAAGAGCAACTCGCCCGCGGCATTCACGCCTAAAGTGGATAGGATGGGCCAATTTCCAGGCGTCCACCACAACTGGAGAACGGCGCAAGCGGCATCATAATTACCGACCTCGATCTGTTCACGTGCAATCGTACAACACGCACGAACGTTCTCGCTGGGGTCGAGAAGGCAAGCCGGACTGTCTTCAATTGTTCGTGTGGTAACGTCCATCAGTGATTACCGGATTTAGAGATTCGGCAGCCCTCAGTTTGATTACTCAGTATCCATTGAAACCGACGTATACAACTCCTACTCAACATCAATATCAGTGCAGATTTCGCGGGAATTCAGAAATATCCGGCTGCTTAGCGGTCGATCTGTGTACCTCATAAACAAAAACAGGTTGAGATCCAAATTGGTTTCTCCGACTTCAGCTTCGGTCATAAATGAAGCAAATGCAAGATTTACGTGCCGCGCTCCCCGTTTTGGTGTCTTGGCATAATGATTGAAATTGGTAAGAGCATTGAAAGAGGTCAGATCAAACGGTACCGAAGCTGGACTGTCTTCCAGTCCGAAGCGTCTGACCACCCCAAAACTTTGCTTACGAGGAGAATCAAAATGAACCGACTCAAAACATTTGTTCTAACTAGCACTCTCGTTCTTGCGCTTG
>JBHEMC010000153.1:0-7207 GCA_046262775.1 Pyrinomonadaceae bacterium
GATTATTGGTGTCGTATTGAATAAGGCCGACATGCGTGCGGGCAGCGAGTATTACTATCACTATGGCTACCACGGGTATTATTCAAACAACGAAGAAAGAAGTTCGCAACGTCAAAGTACGTCGGTAACGGTCGTGCCGAAATAAAGCGAGAGCGGCAGGTGAAGCCCGATATCTGCGGCCCGCGCAATTGCGAATTCCTGCCTGCAAGATTTATTATTCTTTCCCCAAAAAGCCGGAGTGGCGAAATTGGTATACGCACCAGACTCAAAATCTGGCGAGGTTCACTCCTCATGTCGGTTCGAGTCCGACCTCCGGCACCAAACCTTTACGCATCCCCCCGAAAAGTAGACCATTAAAGGCATTCGTGTCGAGACCGAGTCCAAGGTTCATAGCACCGGCGAATTGTTCCAACACATCCATTGTCTCTCGGCTCTCGGTTGAGGCATGACCGTAGTGCGAGATTAAAGTCTTATCTTTATGTCCGGTGATAAACCCAATCGTCGCCAACTCACGACCTCATTGGAGCATCCGCATAACAGCAGTGTGGCTAGCGTCATGAGTTACAAAACCACCTGCGACCTCGCGGCCGTAGGTGATGTCGCGTAAATACAAACTAACCAATCCCAGTTAGCAAAAGTTGGGATTGGAACTTGAGGCGCAAAAGGGCTACATAATTCAAGCTGAAAAGGTCAGCGGCAATGCGGAAATGCAGGCCTATCCCTTCTCAAAAGCAGTCAATTCAGGCAAAGTTTTTCTCGTTCTCAACCGAGATGTTCCCAACCGGCTTGGCACAAAAAGTACAAGAGTGAATCCCGCTATTTTCCGGCATCGACCTTTAAGGTTCAGGTTGACGCCTCCGCGGATGGCTACTCACATCTAATGCGGGTCCTCTATTGGGGCCTTGTAATTCAAGGAGACATCGGAAATCAATCTGTTGCATCGCAGTTTGTTTGAGAAGCGGTTTGGCGAGAAGATACTTGCACATTGGGAAGTCAGCGCAGCCGTTCGGGTTGAGCAGGATTCCTCACGTCCCATCTGGTTACTGCATTACCGCGCGAGCTGCAGAGAATGCGAAGATTGGTGAAACGGTTTCATTGCCAGTCATGATGCGAAACACGCTCCCGCGCTCGCGTCCAACAATTCGTTAGGTGTCGTGTTAGACGGATTTTGGTAACCCATTTCTGGAAACCTGCTCGATTAAGTCGCAAAAATAATCCAACTCACTCAGCATTGTATAAACGTGTGGGGTAACACGCACCCCTTTTACTTCGGGCGCGCGAGCAGGTGTCATCGCTTGGACAAAAACGCCGTGCCCCTGAAGATGATTAGCCAATCCCCTTGGATCAATGCCTCCCATTTCAAATACCCCAAGCCCGCAACTCATGTTCGGCGCGAAAGAAGTATAAAAGCGCACGTTCGGAAGTCTTTCAATGCGCTTCACCCAATAGTTTGTTAGATAGCGAAGACGTTCTTCTTTGCGTTTTGCTCCGATGCCGTTGTGGAAGGCCAGGGCTTCGGGGATTGCCAGAGCCATCGCAAAAGAGCGAGTGCCGACATCTTCAAATTTGAAGATGTGAGTGGGATAATCTTTTTGTTGCAACTCGACGAAATATCGAGCGGGATGGAGCTGATTAACTTTGATACTTTTGTCTTTACGAATGTAGAGCAACCCCGTGCCTATCGGCGCTGAGAGCCATTTATGTAAGCTCGCACCAAAATAATCGCAGCCTAAATCGGCTAATTTGTAATCAATCAACCCGAAAGATTGTGCACCATCAACGACGACCTCGATGCCTTTGCGGTGCGCCATTTCGCAGATTCCTTTCACCGGGAATAATTGTCCCGTAAAATTGACCGGATGCGTTACAAGGATGAGTCGCGTTTTCGGCGTGATATTGCGCTCATACATTTCCACTAATTCGCCCATTGATTTTGGTGGCAATGGGACAGCGTTGATTTTGTTGACTGTGATTTTATCTCGCCGTACCCTTTCATCAACCGCATCGTGCATCGACCAATAATCGTGAGTCGACATCAAAATTTCATCGCCTGTACGCAGAGGCACTCCGAGTAAAATGATTTGGAGAGCTTCGGTCGCGTTGCGAACAAGCGCAATTTCTTCAGCGTCGCACCCAAAACTACGGGCCAAAGCCGACCGGGTAGCGGCCAACTCCGGCAAGAAGACCTCCCAAAGCATGAAACCCGGAATGTTTTGCTGTTGCCAAGTGTAGCGAATCATCGCTTCGGTAACATTCTTCGGCGACGGACTTACGTTCCCGTTATCGAGATTGATGATATTGCGGTCGATGCTGAACGCATTTTGCACGTCGCGCCAAAACGTTTCGTCTTGAGCGGCTTCCTGCGGAGAAAACGTGGCAGTGCGCTCGGTTGCGGCCTGAATACTAGGTAAAACATCACAGCCGAGCAGCGCAACTGCCCCGATTGTCCCGGTCATTGTCTCTATAAAATCGCGTCTTTTCATAAGCCGAGTTTCTCGCTGAAATAAGCCGGCACATTATCTGGTACTTCTTCGACTGGGGCAATAAAAACCTGCTCCCAACTAGCTTCGACAAAACACCCAACGCTGCGCTTGAGCGGCTCGCCCAACTTAACCACCGACTGTAGGGATAGTTGATGGAAATCAGCGAATGGTGGTTCAATTCTTCATGATTTGGGTCTAATCGGAAGAACTAAACCCTCTACAAACGAGTTGGCCGGGAAGGATGTTAAGGCAAACATTCGAGTTTGAACGGAGTCCAACCATATCCCGGATCATCCTCTTACCCGCGTAGTCCTTTCAGTCAAGGGTACCGAAAAGCAATTACATTCACAGTAAGTTAGGAGATGATGGTTAGCCCTTCTTGCGCTTACGTCCTACCTCCGGCGCCATTAGTTGAAATCCACAGGCTCAACACCAACGCCCTCAGAATGAATAGTTTCAATCATTCTGCATCTGTCAATTAGCTCGATTTGTCCATTACTTTTTCCAGTTAGCGCCATTTCCTTAATCAGACCCTTCAGGCACAGCAGTAGCCTATGCAGAGCGGGCGAGGTAATCGCGCGGGTCGCCCGGAAACCTCGCGAGTAATTCCCTTCGCACTCGGTCGTTGCTTCAGCAGTACTAACTCCGCAGCAGGCTAACGATGAAAATGCGTTCTAAACCGTTATTCAACCAATTCAGCCGCAAGTTGTGGCTCATACTACTTTGCGCAGGCATATGTGGCCTCGCAGCTCGCGCGATTGCTCCCATACTGTTTTCTTATAGCACTACCGCGACAGCCGCCGTTTTTGTTGGGGAGATCCTCTTTTTTGCTTTCTGCTGGCATCGTTGGAACACAGCAGAGGAACAATTGGAGACAATCGGAGACGAGTTATCAACCCTGCAAACCATTGTCGACGTTTCACGCGACGCGATCATCGGTGTTACGACAGATGGAACAATCATGAGCTGGAATAGCGGAGCCCGCGCAATGTACGGGTATTCTGCCAAAGAAGCGCTTGGGTCCCACATGTCCATGCTCTTCGACAATCGCCGAGGACAAGAAGCGGCAGTTTTGGCGGAAAGGTTCAGGCGCGGTGAAAACGTCACGCAATATGAGACAACGCACCTGAAGAAAGGGCGCACTCAAATAGAAGTTTCACTCACGATCAATCCCATTCACGAAGGACTAAAGAAAATTGCCGGTGCTTCAATAGTTGTACGCGACATCACCGAACGGAAGCGCGCCGCAGAATCTTTGGCCCAACAGGCCGCAGCCATCAAAGCCTCGATGGATGGAATGGCCATCATCGACCATTTTGGCGCCTGCATTTACCTGAATGACGCTTATGGGAAAATATTTGGTTATTCTGATTCGGAAAGTCTAATAGGTGCTACCTGGGAAATGTTTTTCTTTGAAGATGAGTTGGACCGTCTTAAGGAACAGATCATGCCGTCAGTTTGGCGCGATGGTGCATGGCGGGGTGAAGCGATCGGCAAGCGTCTCAATGGAGGAACCTTGCCGCTGGAAATATCGATTTCGAGCGTCAGGGGCGGTGGATTAGTGCAGGTTGTGCGCGATATAACCGAACGCAAGAAAGCGGAACAAGTATTGCGCGACAGTTCACTGAAAGACGAGTTAACCGGGTTGTTCAATCGACGCGGTCTGCTGAAGCAGGCTGCTCCTTACTTCGACTTTGCCCGAATTGAAAAAGAGCAACTCCTCCTTCTATTCATCGATTTGGATGGCATGAAACGGATCAATGACCAGTTCGGCCATAACGAAGGCGATAACGCAATCATCAATGCCGCCACCATCCTAAGCCAAAGCTTCCGTAGTAAAGACATAGTTGCCCGACTTGGTGGCGACGAGTTCACCGTGCTCGTTACCGATCCTCATGCCGACAAAGATCAGGCCGTCGCTCGCATTAATGAAAACCTTCTCGCCTATAACAAGCATGAGAATCGCGGTTACAAACTCGCGTTTAGTATCGGAGTTGCGCAACTGGAACCGGAACGCATGACGTGTTTCGAAGAGCTCCTGGAACAGGCCGATCAGGCCATGTACGAACAGAAGCGCATTAAGAAGCGACGCGCGTCTGAAAGGAATCAGAAACAACGGCTAGAGTTTAACGATGAAGCAGGTGAACCGACCAATTCGGATGAGACTTCAGGATCGATACCGTTCGCCATTTCCAAGAATTCAGCATTGTCTGCCCAAACGCCGCGCACTTTTGATGAAGCGGCAATCGGCATGGCGGTAGTTTCGGCTGATGGTAGCTGGCTGCAGGTGAACGAAGCACTTTGTAACTTGCTGGGCTACTCTGAACAGGAATTGAGAGCGACGACATTCCAGCGCCTGACGCATATTAACGATATCGATGGTGTGCAGTCGTATATCCAACGGCTACTCGGCGGATACATCAAAAGCCACCAACAAGAAAAGCGATACATACACGAGCAGGGTCATACGGTTTGGGTGCTCTGGCATGTCTCGATGTTGAAAGACTCTGAAGCAAATACCAAGCGACTCTTCTTCCAGGTACAGGACATCACTGATAGAAAGAAAGCAGAAGAGAGACTCACGCAAGACAATTTGACCGGACTTCCTAATCGCGCAAGATTCCACGACCTGCTGAAGCTGCGAATTGCCAAACAGCAACGGCACAAAGACCAACAATTTGCGGTGCTGTTCCTGGATATCGATCGATTCAAGTTGGTGAATGATAGTCTCGGCAATTCGAGTGGCGATCAGCTACTCAATCAGATCTCGCAACGCGTCAAGTTGTGCCTGCGCCAGGGTGACGTGCTTGGGCGAGTCGGTGGTGACGAGTTTGCTGTGCTGCTCGATGATGTCACAGGTGAAGAGGAAGCATGCTCAGTTGCCAGCCGAATGCAACAAGCGCTGGCGATTTCCTTCAACTTGTTTGGACAGGAAGTTTATACAACGATGAGCATCGGCATTGCCGTGAGTGCGGGCTACTCCGACCAAGTATCCGACATGCTGCGTGACGCCGAGACGGCCATGCATCGCGCCAAGTCACTGGGCAAGGCCCGCTACGAAATTTTTGGCCGCGACATGCACGGCGAATTGATCAGCCGATTGAAGATGGAAACTGACTTGCGGCATGCCTGCCAGCGCGACGAAATGTTCATTAATTATCAACCGATCGTTTCGCTTCAGGATTGCTCGTTGATTGGCTTCGAAGCGCTTGCACGCTGGCGCCATCCTGAATTCGGGCTGATACCACCAAAAGATTTTATTCCCGTTGCTGAAGAGACAGGTCAGATTCTCACCATAGGTCAAGCAGTGCTTGAATCAGCGTGTTACCAGGCGCGCAAATGGCAGCTGGAACACCCAACCTCACGACTATTCGTCAGCGTGAATTTGTCAGTAAAGCAATTTAATCAGCCGGGCCTCGTCGAAAACATTGCACGATTGTTGGCGGAGACAAACCTCGATGCCCATTGTCTGAAGTTGGAAATTACAGAGACGGTCTTCAGCGACAATATTGAAGCGGCAGTCGAGTTGCTTCAGCAGTTGCGAGAACTCGGCGTCCAATTGAGTATCGACGATTTCGGCACTGGCTACTCGAGTTTGAGTTATTTACAACGGTTCCCAATTGATACGCTGAAGATCGACAGGTCGTTTGTGTCTCAGATGATGGAGAAAGAGGAAAACATCCAGATCGTCCGCACGATTGTATCGTTGGGCCAAAATCTTGGAATGGACGTCGTTGCCGAAGGAGTTGAAACTGAAGCTCAGCTTGCGCTGTTACGGCAACTGGACTGCGAAAATGGTCAAGGATTCCTCTTCTCACAACCGCTCGAGACTAGCCAGTTGGAGCAGTTTATCGCAATCAATGTCGACCGCCAGACTCCGATTGCGATCCCGGAAGTGGAGAGGCTTCATTCGTTAGTAGCTTAGCTTCCATACGCGAATTCAGCTGACACAGTTTATGTTAACTTTTCCGCTATACAGTTTTTGAAAACAATCCAACTCAGTCTCATAACCAGCAATTAAGACCCGGGCCATGGGCCTCTCCCGTGGAACAGCATCACGTTCACAGCGACCTAATCGCCTCCCATTCTTCTCGCCATTGAAGGCGCGGAACACGCATGATTATTAGCCTGCGCCGCTCTAATTTAATGCGGCACAACGCCGCGGCCTAAGCACGGAGTATTTCAGCCGATGATGGTTTCCCATCGTTGGTACAGATTCACGTACAAGTCGATTTCTTATTCTCACTGTGACTTCAGCCGGCGAGTTTGCGCCAGGAGTGTTTTGCTGAACCGTTTCAACTGTCTTCGCTGCAGTCATGGAAGGCCAAAGCGTAAAATGTAGAAGTCACCGGACTAAGCGGCGGGGGAATGGAAGAGTTGCTCTGCCGGTAGTCGTAAAGAATCTGAACCAGTATCGGAATTATTACCTGGTTGCGTTGTCGTTGAAGGTTGTTATAACTTAGGCGCAAACGATCCATCTGGATATTTATCGCGAGTTTTCAATCAAGCAGTTGCCCGCGATGATCCTTTTCTGTGTTGCTTGTGCTTCAAGATCTGTTACTTGTTTTACTTCTGGTTCATTCCATCTAATCAATCGTCGTACAAAATGCGAGGATATAATCAATGACCAAGCGTCGCAATTCAAATGACGATGCGCACCCCCACGATCCAAGCCGGGACGTATGACCTGCACGAGGGGCTCGACGTCAAAGACGCCCTGGCGG
>JBHEMC010000154.1:0-7173 GCA_046262775.1 Pyrinomonadaceae bacterium
TTCCCGTGGCTCCGGTGTGGGGGCTAAAGGTTACGTTCATAACGGACTGAACTTCGGCGGTCGCAGTTTCGGGACGGTTTTAGAGGAAACGGATCGGCATGCCCGAAGCCGCTGAAACAAAGCTTACGCTCTCCTCCGTGCCTGGTAACCCAAAGGATCCGAACACGACCCTGGAGCTTCTGGAGCATAGATTCACTCAATTAATCGCCGAGCTAACTGCGATCGTCGCACCCGTCCCAAAAGAATGTCTGTATGCCGCGTCGAGGCTACATTCATTGACTATCGGTGAATGTGTTTTGAAGAGTGCGGCTGTGATAGAACAAACGTTTGGCGGCGTTACCGCGAACCTGTGGGACGACCCTTACGAATGGACACTGCCTGAGACTCTTTCGACGCCTGAAAAAGTCGTCGCCTACTTACGCGAGGTCGACAAAACAAGAGAACGTGCGTTTGCATTTTTTGACAACGATTCTGTGCTGCTCAAAAAAATCTCCACACCTTCAGGCGATACGAGCGCGCTACTTGATGTGCTGCTCGACACACTCGTGAGGGCCGCACGGTATCAAGGACAGGCGATTGCAATCCGCGACTCTTCTTCCGATGCCGCTACAGGTGGTTTATTATCGCACCCACACTAACCAGTTAACTGTGAAGGGACATATTTCATGTTCTGCCCCCAATGTGGTCAACAACAAGTAACCGGTGCGGTGAGATTCTGTTCACGATGCGGGTTTCCGCTCGACGGTGTGATTCAGTTGCTTAGTCATGGTGGCATGCTTCCGGTATACCGAGCATCCGATGTGGAGACGAAGATCTCACCGCGCAAGCGTGGCGTTAAACAGGGCGGGTTACTGCTGCTATCAGGGGCCGTTCTGGTACCAATCCTTGGTGTACTTTCCAGTTTTGCTCGAAACTCGAACTTCATCGACATCCTCGTAGCATTTGCGGCAATTATTTGCTTTCTTGGTGGACCATTACGCATGCTGTTCGCAGCTGTATTCGAAGAGGGTGGGCCGAATTTTGGTCGCTCGGAGGTCCCCTACGTTTCTTCACCTGCGCCGCGACAATTTTCTTCCCGCGTGCAAAGCAATCCATTGCCGCCGGCGTCCGTTCAGCCGCCGCCCTGGAGGCCGCGGCCCATCACAGCCGAACTTGCTGCGCCACCCAGCGTAACCGAAAACACGACGCGCTTACTCGACAAAGAGGACAGCAGAGATCCATAGTCGCTCCTCATATATGTCAGTAGTTACAACTTTCGAGACATTCAATCGTCTAACAGAAAAATTGCTCCACCGCATCCGTAGTGAAGGTCCAATACCCTTTCGGGATTGGATGGCAACCGCCCTGTATGGTTCCGAGGATGGCTACTATTGCCGGAGCGGCCGTCAGCGTTGGGGCAGGGAAGGCGATTACCGCACTTCGCCGGAACGTTCCTCATTATTTGGGGCAGTATTTGCTAACTACATCGCTTCTCTTTATGAGCAGATGGCACGACCAACTCAATTCAAGATGATTGAGTGTGGCGGCGGTGACGGCAAGTTCGCTTTCGATGTTTTAGAAAATCTGATGCGAAATGATCCGCAGATGCTTTACAGCATACGATATGTCTTTGATGAGGCTAGCCGTTCCTCGATTGAGACAGCTCACCAACGACTCAAACCGTTTGAAAAATCGATAGACTGGCAGTCGCTAACGTCGCTTCAATCCATTAACACGGGAGTGGTGTTCGCGAACGAGTTATTTGACGCTTTTCCGATCCATAGAGTAGTCCGTAGGGCAGACGGATTCCACGAGTATTACGTCAACGAAGTTGCTGATGCTTTTGGTTGGGTGGAGGGCCCGCTGTCGAGCCGTGAACTACTTGAGTTTTGTGAACGCAATCTCGATTCAGTACTGGAGGACCAATCGCTCGAGGTAAATCTCGCGATCAAGCCCTGGTTGCAATCCGTTGCCGAAACACTTCAGCGTGGCTATGTAATTGTCGTCGACTACGGTGCAGAGTCTGAGGAACTGCAAAATCCTGAGCTGCGGCCCAATGGCTCGTTGAGAGCGTACAGGAATCATCAATTGGTTGACGACGTGCTGAGTCGACCAGGGGACTGCGATATCACATCCAGTGTTGATTGGACGCATACTCGGACTGTTGCTCAAGAAGTGGGATTTTCATGCGTGACCTTCGAGCGACTCGACAGCTTCCTTTTGCAGGAAGGTCTACTGGCAGAGTTGCAGAGAACGTTAGATAGAATTGAAAATGGAGCTTACAAAACAGCGATTACAGTCGCCGCGAGAGAGATGGTGCTGCCGCAATCGATGGCGGCCGGTTTTCAAGTGCTTATTTTAAAACGCTAAGCCGCAATAAAAGCTATGAATTTCGAACTTTTGGACGTTTGCCACACGATTGAACACGGGATGATCACTTACAAAGGCCTCCCTGCGCCTTTAATTGGAACGTTTCTTTCCCGTGAAGATTCGAGGAGCCACTACGCAGAAGGCACGGAATTTCACATCGGCACAATTGAGATGGTTGCGAATACGGGTACGTACCTCGATACCCCTTTTCATCGGTATGCGGACGGCACTGACCTTGCGGGTCTTGATCTGTATTCGGTAGCGAATTTAGCGGGTGTTGTAGTGCGTCATGCAGGCCCTGGTCCAGCTATCGCCGATATAACGTTGACTGCGCTTGATGTAAAGGGTAAGGCGATTCTTTTTGAAACTGGATGGGATCTGCACTGGCGGACAGATCGGTATTCTGACGGTAATCATCCATACTTAACCGAAGACGCCGCAGTCTACCTGGCCCAGGCAGGCGCGGCACTCGTGGGAATCGACTCATACAACATCGATGACATCAAGGATGCACGGCGACCGGCCCACTCAATTTTGCTAAAGCACAACATTCCCATCGTGGAGCATTTGTGCGGTCTCCGTGAGCTGCCTGATTCGGGGTTTCGCTTTTTCGCCGTACCAATAAAGGTGCGTCAGTTTGGAACGTTTCCTGTTCGCGCCTTTGCCGTGGTTCCGAAATAGACCACCAGGAAAAATTGACTTATCTAATCTGCTTGTCTTCACAGACAACCGAAAATCCATTTACTAGGCTCATCCGAGTTTTCCAAGCCACTTGTCTGGAGGTTATATGGCAATCAGCAAATCTGTACTGACGGAGTTTCGATCATGAGATGGCAAATACGAGAAAAACTCTCGAAAGAGCGCCCGACGACAGATTCGATTGGAAGCCGCACGAAAAGTCGTTCTTGTCATACTCCAGAGGAATTGCCAAAGGCTTTTGACAAAAACGTTTCACCCGCTAAAAATGCGTTAGCTGGTGCGAGCGACAAACACTTGGCAGGCCCGTGGACGCTCCTGGCTTCCGGCCAAAAAGTTTTCTCTATGCCCCGTGTGGCAATGTTACGCAGTTTTGTGTTGAATCACATTATCCATTATCGCGCCCAACTCGGGGCTTATTTACGGCTCAACGACATACCTGTGCCGTCGATCTATGGTCCTTCGGCGGATGAGCAGATGTAATTCGGCGGGTCCCGAGATCACTTGCGGGGTCGCTGATGTCCTAAGGTAAGCGGCGCGAATTTGCGGCTAAAACAGTTCAAATTTGATGGTTAGATACTTCTTGGGGTTCTGTCGGAAGTCGTAGATCATCTTTACGCCTTCAGACGAAAGCTGATTCACATTTGAATAAAGTGTATCGTCCGTCAGCAGTTTACCCACCGTCCCCTCGCCG
Organism: Pyrinomonadaceae bacterium; assembly: GCA_046262775.1. Classification (GTDB taxonomy): domain Bacteria; phylum Acidobacteriota; class Blastocatellia; order Pyrinomonadales; family Pyrinomonadaceae; genus PSRF01. Next base: position 3,740 of record JBHEMC010000154.1, read on the forward strand.
CGTTCGGCCGCTGCTACCAGGTTGTCAATTCGTTCGGCGGTCGTATTGAACCGGGCAATTGCCGCGCGCGCATCATTGTAAATTTGTTCGTCTCTAATCAGCCGGCCGAGTGTCCCGTGACCTGCGTTTATTTCCGCGACCATTGAGTTGACCTGTTCAACCGAGCGGTCAAGTTTGTCGGCCGTACGATTGATCCGGTTATACAACTCGTCGTCCGTCAATAATCGACCTGCAGTGCCGCGTCCGGCGCGGAGATCCTGCGCGATCGTTTTGAGCTGGACTGCAATGTCGTTCGCATTATTGTAAAGAGCAGGATCGGTCAAGAATCTTCCCGCCGATCCCTCACCTGACCGCACCTGACGCATCACGTCTTCTGTCTCACGAATCGTGGCGTTCAGGTTGTTGTAAAGCGCCTCATCGCTGAACATGCGGCCGACAGTGCCTTTTCCGTTTTTAACGTCCTTCACAATTCCACTAATTTCGTCCGACAGTTTACTCAATCGCTGGGCGAGGTCGGTCCCTGAGGTAGCAAAGTCGTTAACAGTATTCGAGGACGACGATGGCAAGACATCATAGTCCTTGACCGGCTGGCCAACAGCTGTGCCTGGTGTGATGTTGATGAGCATTTCGTTGCCGAGCAAACTGGGTGAGCCCTGTTGCGCCTGTGAGTCGGACCGGATTCTCTCCGCTGCGGGACGTCCATCGATGGTCGAATTTATCGTCATCAACGCCTCGACGCGCGGCACATTGGGCACGTCAGAAGGAGCCAGCAGTGTGATTTGATCTACTTTACCTACGCGTACTCCTGCGAGGCGGACTTCGGAACCTTCGCGCAAACCGTTCGCGTCAAGGAAGCGTGCTTTTAAATGTAACTTTTTGCTGAAGGGGTTAATGTCACCTGAAGCATTAAGTATCAGAAAGATCAGAATGATGACGCCAATCAGCACGAAGAGGCCGACACGCAACTGGCTTAAAGATATTTGTTTGTTTGATCGAGGCATAAGTATGTTTGAGAGTTACGCGTATGACTCGATCAAGTCAACTCGCTTCCCTCATCCTTTCTCAATGGCCACGCAGAAACTTCTGAATGTAGGGATCCTCCGCGCGCCGCAAACTTTCATCGGTACCACTAAAGATGATATCGCCCTGACGCATCATCATCACCTTGCTGTTTATCAAGCATAGCCGCTCGCCTTCTCGTTCGAAAATGACCCTTCCTTCCTCGTCGACGACTGCATACTCGGAGCAAATGTAGTCCAGGTTATTCATTTCGTGTGTCACAAAGATTGAAGAAACGTCTTCCAGATCCCTGAGCTTCATTGCCAGTTCGCATATGGTCCGGGCGGTGGGGGGATCGAGACCAGCGGTTGGTTCGTCAAATAAAACAATTTTCGGATCACCAATCAGTGCGCGAGCAATTCCTACGCGCCGGCGCATTCCACCGGACAGTTCAATAGGCGTCTTGTCGATCGCATCCTCGAGATTTACGAATCGCAGCATGCGCCGCACCTCGGGTTCAACCTCTTCTTCCGGTAATCCCTGTTCGTGCAACCTGTAAGCAACGTTGTCATAAACCGATAACGAGTCAAATAATGCACCTTCCTGGAATACCATGCCGATCTTCTTTCGCACGCTCATCATTTGCTCCTCGGTGTAATCGGTGACGTCTTCGCCGTCCACGAGCACTCGTCCACTATCGGGTTTGAGTAGTCCAAGCACCAATTTAATTATTGTGGACTTACCGCCGCCGGACCCGCCCAAAATCATCTTTGTCTCCCCTTTCATGACCTTAAAGGTGAGATCATTCAGAATTACCCGGTCATCAAACGCGAGAACAACATTCCGGAATTCGATTGCCGGAATCGCGCGATCGCGATCGTCAACCTCGTGGAAGGTCGATTCGGCAGCATTGGAGCTAACACGATTGTCGTGTTGGCTGCCGGTTGTATGGATAGCTGTCGAGGACATGGGTGTTTAGGTAGTTCCTAGGATAACCTGAAGAGCCTTCGCCAAGAAATAGTCGGCGATAATAACAACGATGGACGCGAGAACCACGGCCCGGGTTGTCGACCGCCCTACGCCGACGGTCCCTCCTTCTGTGCTCAACCCCTGCCGGCAGGAGATAGTACTGATGATCATGGAAAAAACCAGCGGCTTCACAATTCCGCCAATGAGATCGTCAGTAGTGATCCCATCACGAACCGATGTGATGAACAATGATGATGGCACAGAATAGAGTGCCACTGCAGTCACCCAGCCGCCGACAATCCCCAAGACGTCCGCAAGAACAGTTAATAACGGCAAACTGATGAGTAGCGCCATCACACGTGGTGCGACGAGCTTGCGAATGGGATCCGTTCCCAAGGCGCGCATCGCGTCGATCTGCTGCGATACGACCATAGAGCCGAGTTCTGCTGAAATCGCGGAACCGACACGACCGGTAACCATGAGCGCGCAAAGCACCGGCCCCAGCTCGCGGACGAGTGAAATCGCAACCAGGTAGCCTGTTTGAGATTGAGCGCCGTAGGTCTTTAGCGTGGGGAACGTTTGGACTGTCAAAACACCGCCGGTAAAGAACCCAGTGAGAATCACTATGGCGAGTGAACCCACGCCGATGGCATCCATCTGCGCGATTGCTTCCGGAATATACCGGGGTCGTTTGAATAGGCCGCGAAACGCCCGCGCGGCCATCAACGTCGTCTCTTGCAACTCCAGCAGAGCGCGCGTAGCAAAGTTCATTGGAAAGCGTGATGAGAGCCAGTCTGCAATGCCGCAGCGGTTTACTGTTGACGCCTCGAACGAGAGTCGAAACAGCGGTTCAGGCTACTAGACCGTTTTAGAAAAGAGCGGTCTATCATGCGCAAATTGTGCTGGGGGCGTCAAGCTGTAAGTGTTTAAGCTAACACGTTAGCTGATAAGTATCTAACGACACGCGGATGTTGGCCACAAGAAAAAAATGGCCGGTCCGAAAAATCAGATCGGCCATTCCTGCGCGCGGGTGCAGGTACTAGGGGCGAGGGTTTCTTAGATTTCGCCGAAGCAGCGGCGCGATGCGAGCTGGTCGATTTGATTGCAACGCGTTGCCTCTGGTCCGCATTGGGCGCGGGTTGTCCAGTTGTCGCTGACGCGCAAACTCTCTTGCCTGCTGTCGTAGAATTCGCAAGGTGTTTAGTTGCTCCGGGGTCAATACGCGCTTAATGCGGACCTCGCGTTGAAAGCGTTCGATCCGGGACCTTTTCTGCGGGCGGTGAGTCCGGGTCAGCCGCCGACCATCGAGGGCAAGTTCGATGTTTCAAGCAAACTGACCGGCCGGGCGATCAATTTGGCCGAGCTGGTCGCGGGGGCGGTGTCGCGCAAGACGCAGGAGGCGTACGAGATGGAAGTTGTGCCCGCAGGGGCGGTTGCGCTCGCCCCGCCGCCGGAGAGCGTGCAGG
>JBHEMC010000155.1:0-6786 GCA_046262775.1 Pyrinomonadaceae bacterium
GAGTTGGGCCTGGCGGTTCAATTTACCGAGTTATGACTCTCGGGGGCATCCCCACCAATATTGCAGAGAACACGCAAGGGTGGATTAGCGTTTCGCCCGACGACCGGCAGATTTCATTCGTCCGTTGCCCGCACCAGGACGAGGATTACTGTTCGTTATTCATAGTTGATACTAACGGTAAGAATGAGAGAAAACTGTCAACCCAAAAGCGACCGCTCCGCATTTCCGACAATCAATTCTCGCCGGATGGTAGATCGATTGCCTTTGCGGTGGGCGACTCGTCACGGGGCGCCAATGATTTTCGGTTGATGCGAATCAATCTGGCGGACGGCTCGGAAAATCAAATTACAAGCAAAACTTTTTTTGATATTAGAAGCTTGAAGTGGCTGCCCCACGGACAAGATTTGTTGTTTACCGCCAATGAGAGACTCGACGGGCCGTTGAGAATCTGGCAAACCTCACTCGCAACCGGCGAAGTGACACAGTTGACAAAGGATGCGTCCAATTACGGGGCAATCAGTTTGAATAAAACGGCCGACAAGATGGTGGCGACTTATAGTACGAATACGTTCCAGTTGTACGTCGCTCCCGTCGGCGATTTAAACAGTGCCAAGTCGGTAACGCCCGCTCGGACATTTGCTTTTGGGTCAGGTGACCAACTTGTGTACGCCGCAGATGATGGCGACATTTGGACAATCAATCGAGACGGTGGCGAGCAGCACCAACTCACAAATAGCGCTTACAAGGAGTTCGACCCGCGTGTTTCGCCCGATGGCCGCTACATCTTTTTCGCTTCCGCCCGTTCAGGCTCTAACCACGTTTGGCGCATGAATGCCGATGGCAGCAATCAAATTCAACTCACGACCGAAGAGGGGGGGCCCAGGTTCGTAACACGGGACCAACAGTGGGTCTACTTTGAATCAGTACTTAACACTCTTTGGAAAATTCCACCCGAAGGTGGTGATGAAATTCAGGTCTCCCCGCAAAAAGTATCAAGGACCGCATTTTCACCCGACGCAAAGTTGGTTGCCTATTTTTTTCGTCCCGAAGCCAATGACTATCACTTCAGAATCGGCGTGATGTCGCTCGATAATGGGAACGTGCTAAGAACGTTTGCTCTTGCCGAGGAGAAGTCGCGTCCGACCTGCTTGGCCTGGGAGGCTAACAATAAAAACTTTGACTACGTTATCTCAGCGCGCACAAACTCTTTATGGCGGCAATCTCTCACACAAGATAGACCATCTCTCATAGCGGATTTCGGGAAAGATGAGATCAATGACTTAGCATTGTCATTGGACGGCAAGTACATCGGGTTTATCCGTGGTAGATGGATTCAAGGCGCGGTCTTGATTGAAGGTCTACGATAGAAGAGTTTGAAGCGCCGCTCCGAACAAGTGCTTGGTGCACAATCGCAACGACTCGCTACAATTAACACCGATTCGGCGCGATCCAAATGTAGCTTCATCTCAAAAACAATTGGACTTCGCTAGCGAACGTATTAACGCGCTTCGATTTAGCTTAACGACACGATACTTGCTAGAGATTCTCTTTGCGATGAGCGCGGCGGTTGGCGGTTATCAGATCTGATTGATCCTTCATCTTCTCTCATATTTTCAATTCCTTATTGCCGGCTCAAGTCCACTTCAGCCACGACTACACGAAACTCTTCGGCTCGCCGCATCAGGGTGATATCGTAAGTCTGCGGAACCGGCTGGAAGCTTAAGAAGTGACCAACGTAGGCTGAATTAGGATGTTTGCTCCGTGTCTTAGGGGCAGGTTGGTCTTAGGTGAGCGACTTAGATGCGGCAGTTTGTGCTGTGTCTTTTGAGGCGGCGAGCTTGGCTACAGTTGCAGCCAACTCGCGAAGCTCGACTGGCTTTGTCATATGTACCTGGTAGCCCGCAGCGAAAGCTTTCGACTCGTCCACTGCGCTAGCATAACCAGTCAGCGCAATCGCGGGAATATTTCCTCCGCTTTTAGGGGTGAGCGCGCGAACTTTCCGCATCAAATCGTAGCCGTCTTCGCCCGGCATGCCGATGTCAGACACGATAACTTCGGGTTTCCAGTTCTCGATCAGTTTGCACGCCTCGACCGCAGATGTGCACGCTCTCACTTCCGCCCCATACCGAGTCAGGGCGACGATGATCAAGTCGCGAGTGTCAGGCTGATCATCCACTGCCAACACCCTCACTCCTTTCAGGATGTCAGGTTTCAAGTCCAAGTGTTGCCGGTCCTCTGAATTTTGATAGTGTTCTGCGTAAACAGAACGCTGGGAACTTACCTCTTCAAAGGATGGGGCAGAGACGCGCGACGAAATCGTCAAGATCGGGATGGTCACGGTGAAGCTAGCTCCGCGGCCCTTTCCGTCGCTAGTCGCGCTGACGCTACCACCATGCAGCTCGACAAGATTGCGAACGATGGAAAGCCCGAGGCCTAAACCTCCGTGCATCCGCTTTTCGGAAGTATCCGCCTGCTGAAACCGCTCGAAGACATAAGGTAGGAAGTCTGAAGAAATTCCTGTTCCTGTATCGCTTACCACAACCGCTACGTGATGGTCGGCCCGTTTAAGTTGGACTTCGACCCGGCCCTCTTTTGGCGTGAATTTGATCGCATTGGTTAGAAGATTCCAAATCACCTGTTGTAGCCGCCTAACTTCTCCGGCGACAAGCCCTGCTTCTTGATCGAACGACGTAACGACCTCGATACCTTTGGCGTCGGCCGCTGGGCGAATCGCATCTACGGCCTCAATGATCACATCAGCAAGATCAACCGGTTTCATGTCGAGTTTCAACTTGCCACTGATAATGCTGGAGACATCCAATAGCTCACTGATGATTGCCGCCTGCGCCGTCGCATTGCGATCTATAGTTTGAATGGCGTGTTCGGACTCGCGTTGGTTCAGTTTGCCGCCCTTTAGCAAGTGGGTCCAACCGACAATAGCATTTAGCGGCGTCCGCAACTCGTGTGAAACCATAGCAAGGAATTCATCTTTTACCCGGTTTGCCGCTTCGGCTTGAGCGCGGGCTTCTTGCTCGCGAAGCAATAGGGCCGCCTTCTCTTCTGCCACACGCTTGCGATCTGTAATGTCACGGGCAATTCTCGACGCGCCCACAATATCGCCATTGCTGTCGAAAATGGGAGAAACTGCCAGCGAGATATTGACGCTGGTGCCGTCCTTGCGCATGCCGATTGTTTCGTAATAACCGACTTGCTTTCCTTGTCTGATTCGTTCAAGGATGCCGGGCTCTTCGTGCATCCGTTCGGGCGCAATCAGCATCGTGATGGGTTTGCCAATCGCTTCCTGCGCTGTGTGGCCAAAGAGATTTTGCGCGCCATGGTTCCAGGTAGCGATAATGCCATTGAGATCCTTGCTGATAATCGCATCATTTGACGACTGGATAATCGCGGCCAGGCGGCCCTTCACCTCTTCAGCCTGCTTTTGAGTGGTGATATCGACGAGCATCAGCACTGCGCCGTCAATTTTGTTGTCGATCGTCATGTAAGGTCGAACACGTAACAGGAACCAACGCCCATTTGCGTCTTGCACCTCTCTGTCTTGTCCGGCAAGGCTTTCAATCACCTCGGAAATTAGCTTCTCTAAACCCGGAAAGTTGAAGTTTTCTTTGATGACGCCAATATGTCTTCCAATATCGCTAGTTAATAAGTTAAAGAGTTTCTCCACTGGTTGCGTGAAGCGGCGGATTGAAAGATCGCGTCCGAGCAGGAGGATGGCAACATTAATGCTGCTCTGGAGATTTACGATATCGCTATTGAGCCGACTCAACTCCGCATTCCGATTTACCATCTCCTCGTTGACAGTGATCAGCTCTTCATTGGTAGACTCGAGTTCCTCCTTAGAGGTTTCCAACTCCTCATTAATGCTTTGCAACTCTTCATTGGCCGACTGCAGCTCTTCGTTGGACGCTTGTAGTTCCTCGCACGCGCCTTCGTGCTCTTCCTGAATCGTTTGCAGGTACTCACGAGTGTTTGTCAGCTCGGTCTTAAGTTCGGCGTTTTGCGTGTGCTCATCCGCGCCCGTTATTTTTCCTTCATTGTTAACTCGTGCTTTCGTCCTTGTTCCTGCGCCTACTTCGTTGTCTCCGCTTGGGATTACCGCAGTTCGGGCCTCAAAGACAATCAGGAAAGTTAGCTCTTTGACGTTCGTTAGCGGGATAACTTCGAGGCTCACCATTTTGACGCTGCCATTATCATCAATCTGGATATTCTCTTTTCTTACTCGCTGTTTCTGTTTCTTCGCCTTGGTGATGGACGTGCGTAGCGGAAGCAGCAATTCTTCACGCGCCATCTTCAGGAGATTGAAGCTGGCTCTGCCCGGCGCTGGTGAAAGATAAGGACTCGTCATGCCGCGAAACTGCAAAACCTCAAGGTCAGCATTGATTAAGACACCTGCCGGAGCGTATCTGCTGAGCGTAATTCGGTCGGCTTCTTTCTGCGCATCCAGTTCGAAACCGTCACGGGAACCTATCGAATGGGCTTTGGGAGGCGGAGTATGTCTTGCCATCTGACGCGTGAGAAGGGATATGTTCAAAGTACGCGTCGCAGGCTTTTTCGAGTAGATCTTGTGCTTATGATCGACGGTAGCAAACAGGTCAGTGTTTGCTCCGACCGTTTCCGACGAGCCCAGAAACAGAAAGCCATTAGGTTTGAGCGAATAGTGGAATGTGGGAATGATCTTTCTTTGTAACGACGGTTCGAGATAGATCATGAGGTTGCGGCAGCTGATAAGGTCCAAGCGCGAGAAAGGCGGATCGGTAATTAGATTCTGGCGCGCGAAAACACACATTTCGCGGATTGACTTGCTGATGCGATAGCCGCCGTCTTCCTTTGAGAAGAACCGCCGCAATCTGTCGGGCGAGAGATCCTGCACGAGGTTAGTCGCGTAGAGTCCTCCCCGAGCTTTCTCCAGCAAGCCGCTATTCAAATCGGTCGCGAATATCTGCAAAGGAAGATTGGAGTCGTTCTTCCCGGCAAATTCCAGGTAAGCCATGGCAATCGAATAAGCTTCCTGTCCTGTGGAGCATCCTAAGACCCAAACGCGCGTTGTATCATTTGAAGGTCTATTCTTGAGAACTTTTGGAAAAACCTTTCGCTTGAGGACTTCAAAAGCCTCCGGATTGCGGAAGAACCCAGTGACACTAATCAGCAGATCCTGGTACAGGGCCTCAAGTTCCGTCGCGTCGCTCTTTAAGAGTCGGTGGTACGACTCGACATTCTTTTCTTTACTCAGGACCGTACGGCGCGTGAGGCGGCGATTTATTGTGTTCGACTTATAAAGCGAGAAGTCGACGCCCGTTTTATTCCGCAGCAGCGCCAAGATTTTCTTCGTCGGATCTTCATTTGCCCCCGGTTTTGTCTTTTCCGCTTTCGGGGATTCCGGTAACCCTTCTTCCAGATCGCTGGCCGTGATTGGTGCTCCATCACTTCGAACATACGGGTGGCAAGCGATACGGGCCAGTTCGTTCGCAATATCTTCGGGTGAGAGAACAAAATCGATGCACCCGGCCGCGATCGCGCTGCGCGGCATGCTGTCGTACTTTGCTGACTCGTCCTGCGCGAAGGTGATGCCGCCTTCAGCCTTGATCACTTCACAGCCCAACGTTCCGTCGGTTGCCGTGCCTGAGAGGATCACGCTGATTGCGCGTTCGTGCTGGTCTTCGGCGAGTGAATGGAAGAAATGATCGATAGGCCGATGCATGCCGTCGGTCTTCTTTCGGGGCTGAAGCTTCAAAACTCCTTGGGTGATCGTGAGACTCGTGTTTGGCGGAATAATATGGACTTTATTCGGTTGTACGCGAGTGTTGTTGGTTACTTCGCGCACCTGCATCCTGGTCGCTTTTGAAAGAATTTTGGTAAGCGCACTCTCATGGACGGGATCGAGATGTTGGACCAGGACAAAGGACATCCCAGTATCCACCGGCAGGTTTTGCAGCAACCGGGTGAATGCTTCGAGACCTCCAGCCGAGGCCCCAATTCCCACAACTGGAAACGCTGCGTTCCCTGGCGTGGTATCAGCGCTCTGACCTCCCGCGGTTTTTCCGGGTTCGCGAGAGTTGAGGGCAGTCGAAGACTTCTTAACGTGGTGGCTATTCCCCGATTTTAGCGGCTTACGTGTTTCCATAAAATCTCCGTCTCGCTTCGCCGGGGAGAAGCCTAGAGGGATTGTTCAAAAGTGGTCAAATCAGGTTCATTCTGTGGGAGAGATTTTGCAGCAAAACAGGGGTCGCAGACAAGTTTAAGTTTAAGACCGGTGGCGTACAGCGCCTTGTAATAAACTGATGAAGGAGAGACGGTCAGGAAGAGGTGGCATCTGATGCGGCAACTTTGTTTCGTTGAGGAGAAATACGATTAAAATCAGAAGATCGGTTTCGAAGGTGAGAATCACTCCGACATCCTCGTGAGGCGAACCCTCGACGCGCTCGAGGGTGTAAGCTTCTCCGAGAGTGCATTGTTGCTGGCGCAAGCGAGTGTAGATCATATAATAGGCAACGCTTACAGCCTTTATTCCTCTTTTATTGGTGGTCTAATAATGCTTGTAGATATTTTGTTTGCAAAGGATTTCGCCCGCTTGGCTCAGAATCCATATCTGATATTTTAAGGACACGCTTTGATCGCGCCGTCGAGTGCTTCTTTGGCCCTGGATGGAAGAAGCCAACCGGTGCCGACAACAGTCAGAGGCCACCATCGGTTGAACTCAATCGTTATGCGTCAGGGAATTCAGAGGTAAAAGGCATGGATACCGAACAAGAACAGATTGCTCTCGACAAA
>JBHEMC010000156.1:0-6760 GCA_046262775.1 Pyrinomonadaceae bacterium
ATGGTTAGTTCATGTGTGCTTAAGAATTTAGGCAGTTAGTCAGATTTCAACGATGGGACAAAACTTATCTCAATGACACCGGCGACTTGTACGGTAGTCCCAATAATCCAGGTAATCTGTGAATCGTTTGCTGCTTCAGACCAGAAGGTTTACGCTAACAACCAGCATGGATGAATCGGGAGAAAAGGAGTTGGATGTTCTCGCAGTTTTTTCGCACCCCGACGACGCAGAACTCTCCGTTTCGGGGACCCTTCTGAAGCTGAAGTCCCGCGGTTATCGCACAGGGGTTTGTGATATGACGCGGGGAGAAATGGGCACTCGAGGAACTCCCGAGATTCGCACACGCGAAGCACTCGACGCTGCCCGCGTCATGAAACTTGATGCACGACTGAACCTGGATCAGCCCGACGGACACGTCTGGCTGAACGAAGCCGCCAGGGTTGCACTCGTACGCGTCATACGAATTCACCGGCCGAAGATCATTTTCACCACGCATTGGGAGGATCCGCATCCCGATCATGCAACTACCTCACAAATCGTCCGCCACGCTGCTCGGCTCGCGACCATGGGCCGATACGACGGTGAATCAAACCAACCACCGGTAACAATGCCAGCCATTGCGCACTCCCTTTTTTCGCGACGCGTAGTGCCTTCGTTCATTGTGGACGTCTCAGATTTCGTTGAAGAGAAGATGGAAGCAATACGCGCGCACTCATCACAGTTCTATAATGAACACTCAAACGAGCCGGAAACGCGAATCAGCGAAAGGGGATTTTTAGATCAAATCCACTCGCGAATGCGTTATTTTGGCTCATTGATTGGTGTTGAAGCGGGCGAGCCTTTTTATGTACGGGAAGCGTTGAACGTGGACGATCCTGTGGCCCTGCTCACCCGGCCAATGAATATCTACTCCTGAAATTCGATAAGGTTTGTCGTTCGAGGTGGACACGACTCAACGTCGAAAAACTGATATTTTATCGGACATTTGGCTAATTTCGAGATCGAATTTGTCCCGGTCGAGCTACCGGCGCTGCGAGAATTGCGCGAGCAATCGAGAGTGTAGCTGTGGCGCGCGGTGCGTCAGCCGTTAAGGTCCGCGCCAGCTCGATTGTGCGATAAAGATCTTCTTTAGCGAGTGCTGAAAAGATTTCAGGCAGATCGAAGAACTCGACGCCAAAGGTGCTGGTAGACGCACCACCGCCCACCTGAAGTCGCACCACGACCTGTGCATCTTCTCCCCGAAACTCACTTACAGCGTTTGCGGAACGCAGGGCTTCAGTTATCGCTTCCCAGACGCGACCGTGATCGATATCGAACATTCTGGTCGCCACGCCAACAAGAGCACGAGCTCTATCCGGGTCCGATCCACTGATTCGCCGGGCGACTGTAGCTGCCTCGTTCAAAACCTCAGTCGCGCGAGTTCCGTCACTTGTTTTCAGAAGATTAGCTAACTCCAGGAGAGCCCACGCTCGCTGAATAGCTGGAATATCCGACGTGGAAAGCAGACGAAACGCATCGTCGGTGTTCTTTCGCTGGAGGGCAAAACTAATTAACGTGAAATCGACGTAAGCGCGGGAGCGGGTGCGAAGATCTGTGTCGCTAAGTTTTTCAAGTATGTCGCGCGCCGAGATTTCGCCTTTCCGCGCTGCTAAAAGGGCTGCTCTAAGGTATAGCTCGTCGCGATCAGCAACGTCTGCTGTATGGCCTGCACGCTCGAGCGCGTCCTCTCCTTCGTCCCGCCGTTCGCTATCGCTCACCAGTCCTTCGGTCAAACTTCTCAAGCGTCCAGTCCGCATCTCTTCAGTTGCATCTGGAGCAAGCGACGCCAACTGCACCCGAAGCTCCGGCGCCAGCTCCGGAGTGAACTGTTCATACAACGGTAGTAGTCGTGCAATTGTGAAATACAAACCTCGATGTCCCGCGATTGTTAGATCCTGATCGGGAGGTTGCGGTGGTCGCAAGAGAATTTGCGCAGCACCGGCGAGGAATGCGCGGCGCAACTCATTTCCGATGTTCGGTGGTTCAGTATTTGAACGTTCGGCGCTGGTGTGGTTGTTTCCATTGCCTCTCACGATTACATAAAGGAAGGGTGTAAAAACATAGGATGAGAGCACAGAGACTATCACTGCATCTGACGTTGGATCGGCGACTGCGCGCGTCAACATGTTCGCAAATCTCAGATCTGCGGCCACTGCGTCTTTCTCTCTCAAGGCGCTGAGAAAGAAGACTCCTCGAGTTGTGACGCGGTCAAGTGCGGGATCGCCTGACAAGAGAGCGTTTCCCATATCGCCTTCTTCCAGCAGTTCGCGGGCAAGCGATAGTCGTTGCGTTATCTCCGCGGGCGGATCTTCGGGATCTGCCGTTTTTGCGGCGACCGCACCACTATCGGTATTCAATGCAGAGTTTACGTCCCTGGTCGCGTCGTCCTTGAGTTGACTAAAAAACCGCTGAGACAGCTTGGCGTCGCGTTTCGTTACTAACCGCAGCACTTCACCGCGTAAATTTGGCGGCCGCGGTACGAACGCAGAAGTCCGTGAATTTGCCTGCCTCTGGAGTTCGTCGGTATAACGCTTCCACGCGTCTTTGTCGCCAATGTCCGCTGCCTCCCACGCACGCAAAAACAATGACCGCGCCTTTTCCGCATTTGACGTCCACAAGGCATCGGCCGCACGCGCCTGCACGCGAGCCCGTAGTGATTGATCCTGGTAAATGCGTGCCTCGTCAGCAAGGGTGGTTAGCAGCGACAGAGCGATAGTTCGGCGTTGCAGTGCAAGCGGATTGGGATCCTCTTTCGAAGTAGAGTTTGTGGTTGGCTTAGCGGGTGAAGGTTTGGCAGGCTGTTGCCCCTGGCCCAACGCGGGCGTGAACAGAAGACATGAAAGTAATACGGCGCAAAAAACGATGATTATCAACGACTCCCTGCTTGAATGTCAGTTTGCTCCTGCTACCAATGTGTCGCGGTTCTTCTCGAGGACGGAGCGGGCAATAGCGAGGGTCGCAACCGCCCGCGCCGCCTCACCTGTAAAGTTCTTCGCCAGTTGAATCGCACGCATCAGGTCAGCGTGAGCCAGCGGACGAAACGCGGAGAGCAGATCAAACTCATCAGCACTCGCGTTTGTCACCACTACCATTTGGTCGGTCTTAAGACTTGCGGAAATTCTACTATCTTCCCCGGTGAACACATCCGCAGAATTTGCTGCCTTCACAACTTCCGACAGCGTTTCCCACGCGCGAACCTGGTCAACATTCACCAGGCCCGCTGCGATAGCAGTTAACGCACGTGCACGATCGGGTTCGCCACTGCTGATGCGTCGGCTTTCAACAAGCCCCTGCTCGAGTAAGTCTGCAGCGCCCGACCTGTCAGAATCAACCATCAGCTTAGCCGCCCGACTGTAGGCCCAAACCTTTTGAATGCTCGTGAGCTCACCCGTCTTCGCTAGCCGAACAATTTCTGCTACGTCCTTGTTTCGCACCGCAGCCTGGGTAAGTTGAAAATCAACATATGCCTTAACGTTCTTCCGCAACTCACTGTTCTCGATTTTATCGACTAACTCACGTGCACGCGGGTCGCGCTTTTCAGTTAGCGAGACAGCGTAGTCGGCGTAGATTGCGTCTCGATCCTCTGACCGGGCCGCGCGATCGAGTCGGTCCTGCATTCGCTGGTACGGATCGCTTTGGACTTCTTCAGGAACGATCCCGTTCGCGACCGCGCGATTTTCACCCTGTTGCAACTGCGGTGGGACATCAGCGGCGAGCGCAGTCATTTGCGTCCTCAGCGGCGCTGCCAGATCCGCAGAGTATTGCTCAAACAGCGGCAACAGTCGTTTGATTACTAAATACTTTCCGGCTCGTCCGGATGTTGTATGGTCCTGGTCCGGTGCCGGCAAGGGAGCCATTAGTACTTGAAAGGCGAATTGAAGGAAATTGGTGCGCAATTGTGGAGCTACATCCGGACCAGGCGTCGGTGGCCTGGCACGATTTTGATTGCCTCCACCATCCGGCTCAAAAGTAACGTAAAGAAATGGCGTAAACAGATACGAAGATAAACCCGAAACTGTATTTGCATCTGTCAACGGATCGCGAGCTACGCGCGCGATAAGGCCGGCGAAGGCGCTGTCAGCCATCTGAGGATTGTTTTCTCGCAAAGCTGAAAGGAAAAAAATTGCGTCGACACTTACCTGGATAAGAGCAGGTGAGGCAAACTCGATCGCCCGTTCCACCTGCCCATCTTCGATGAGGCGACGGGCCAACTGCAAGCGCTTTGCTGCTCCGATCTGTCGTCCCGGGCCATTCATTCGAGCATCGGCTGATTTTTCCTCGCGCTCTTTTTCAGTTGCTTCATCAAGAGCCTTCAGGAATTGTTCCCCGAGCTTTCGATCCCGTTTTGCAACGAGTCTCAAGACCTCACTGCGGAGGTCGGGTCGCCCGTTCATCACGGTCGGTCCGCCGCTCGCCCGGAGTCTGCGCATCTCATCAGCTTCGGTTTTCTCAGTTTCTGCATCGACGATCACTGCTGCATCCCAGGCACGACGAAAGAGTTCGCGCGCTTTGTCTGGATCGGTGTCCCAAAGAACGTCTGCGGCACGAGCTTGCACGCGCGCACGTCTAGTTTGATCGTTGAAACTTCGGGCCTCGTCTGCCAAGGCTGTTACCAGCGATATCGCAATCACGCGCCGTTGTGCGATTTCGGCATCCGGCTCCTCCGCTTTCAATTTACTAGTTTTGGGTGTCCGGCTGTCCTGCGAGGGACCTTGAGCAGCAGCCACACATGAACCGGTTAAGAAGAGGACGGCTAAAAACGACAGAGAGTGCCAGCCTGACATAGGTCTCCTTATGCGGCAGAAAAGGGGATACATGTAACCGTCCAGATTACACGTGTGCTGGATGAGCTGGTTCCAAAATAAAATGATGACTAAACGAAAAATCAGACGGCAACTACTTCAATTTCAGGATCAACTTCCTGCTTGAGCATCCCTTCTATCGCCATCAGCGTTCCGGTGAGTGAACTCGGACAACTACCGCAAGCTCCTTGATAACGAATACTCAGCGTATGGTCAGAAAGGCCAAGGACTTCGAGATACCCGCCATCTCCCATCAACGCAGGTCTCACTCGTTCATCGAGAATTTCATTAATTTTCAACAGACGAGGGTCATCGTTGGTAATAGCAGCAATCGATCCTCCTACTGCTGCGGCGGCCGCTGCCGCACCATTCACTGCCTCGGCAGCGCGAATCGGGACGGCTAAAGCGGGCAGTAGATCATCCCAATCTGCCTCGTCCTCTTTCTCGACTGTAATCATTTGATCCATGTAGAAGACGGAGACGACTTGGCCAACATCGAACAATGATTTTGCCAGGGAGTCGTCTTTCGCCTGATCTGCAGAACCGCACTGATGTGCCACGCCATTGGTTACAGGTTCGCGCAAAATGAACTTCACTGCGTTAGGGTTCGGTGTTTCCTGAATATCGCTAATCTTTGGCATTTGGATCCTTGTCTTTCTGTGATTGCATTATAACGATTTTTAGTGAGGATGGCAGTTCCTGGAGTCCAGCTTCCGTTTGAGACCAGGAGCAAAGATACGTCACAGTTTGGTTTGACCGGTTTCGTCGTTGAGATGCTGGCGCCCGGAAAATGTACTTACGCAATAGGCTTAAATACGATTGCAAGAAATATTGCTAAACGCTGAGGTTCCGGCCTATACTCCGCGCTCTCACTGGGCCCCCCTCTCAAAGGCGAGTCAAGTTGAGCTCGAGGCAGGCGATTGCGAGGGTCGCCTGCCTCATGTTTTTGTCGGCCCGTGCATTGTCAGTTTCTAGTGGTCGGTTGTAATGTCCGTATCGCGAATAAAATTGCCAGCTTACAAAATGCCCGCATATGAATATCGGTATCACGGTCTATCCAACGTATGGCGGTAGTGGGATCGTGGGATCTGAACTCGGCAAAGAACTCGCCGAGCGTGGTCACACTGTACACTTCATCTCTTCTGCTCTGCCCACGCGATTGACCCAGCTTAACGACCGCGTACGATTTCATGAAGTGGAGATGATGTCGTACCCGCTGTTTGAACATCAGCCCTATACGCTTGCATTAGCGACAAAGATGTCCACAGTCGCTGAAAAAGAAAATCTTGATTTGCTGCACGTGCACTATGCGATTCCGCATTCGATCAGTGCAATACTTGCTCGCGAATCGCTCAAACCGAAAAAGCGACTGCCGGTTATCACAACACTACATGGCACTGACATCACCTTAGTCGGTGCGGACCGCTCTTATCTGCCGGTAACTCGGTACGGCATCGTCCAGTCAGATGGAGTGACTGCGATTTCTCACTATTTGAAAGAAGCAACGAAAGAAATTTTTCAGTTTGATGAAATCACTGTGATCCCTAATTTCGTTTGTCAGACGGACTATCAACGGCGACCAGTGCCGGCGTTGGATAAGTTGTTGGCTCCTGAGGGCGAGCCTCTGCTGGTCCATGTCTCAAATTTCCGTCCAGTTAAGCGTCCGGTTGATTGTGTGGAAATTCTGTCTCGCGTGATCAAAAAGGGAGTCAGGGCGCGGCTGGTAATGGTGGGCGACGGCAGCGAACGACAAAACGCAGAACATCGCGCTCGATGTCTTGGTGTATACGACCAGTGTTCTTTTGTTGGCAAGCAACCTCGCATTGTTGACTATCTGTCGTCGGCGGATGTTTTGCTGTTGCCGTCGGAGCAAGAATCATTCGGGCTGGCTGCACTGGAAGCAATGGCGTGCGAGGTGC
>JBHEMC010000157.1:0-256 GCA_046262775.1 Pyrinomonadaceae bacterium
ATGTAAATGACCGGGCGTAGGCTCACGATTCTTTCCAGGGACCGGCGTAATCGGTTTGATAGGGATTGGCATTCGCCGTTAGGTATTGCCAATGCAGCCGAGTCAGTTGCCGAATGTGAAGAAAATCGTGCGCTAGCCATGAGGCCAAGAGATCGCCGGCACTGAGGGAACCCGCTTCACGTTCGTGACGACTCTCGAGCTTCGGCGACTGCAAGCTTCTCAGCCATGTCAGTGATTTCTCCCGCTCGCTCAGAAA
>JBHEMC010000157.1:266-6710 GCA_046262775.1 Pyrinomonadaceae bacterium
CCGTTGGGGCGGGCCGAGACCCGGGTGACCGTGAGGGTCTGGCCGCCATACTGGCCGAAGCGCTCGCTGTAGGCGCGGGCGGTGACCCATTGCTGAGGCGCGATCGGTGGCCAGTTCAAAGCGGCGTCTGTCAACACCAAGTGAAGTCGTTGTCGAAAGTCTTCCCGCTCCTCGTCGTAAAGATGATTCACCACTTCCAGAATGGACCATTTATCAGGGGCCGGCTTCCATCTAGCCTGTTCGGTCGTTAAGCCCTGGGTAAGACTCTCAAATATTCGCGCGTTTGCAGTCATGCGCTCGATAACGTGATCCAGATCCATAAGGTCCACCTGCAGCCAATAAGATTGCAATTCAAAAACAGCGAGTGCAGCTCTTCGGCGATTCTGACCAATCTTCGCCAAACCCCAAACGGGTCAGCTTGCCGAATCCAACATTTACCTCAATAATCGTCAAAGCCAATTTAAAGTAACACGCGCATTAAACGAGGAGACTAACGTGCCAGACGAGCAAAGAGTCGCAAACAATTCTCAAACTTACGTAGTCGATGCTGACACGTTTTCATATGAGACGATTGAGCAACAAAACGGGCAAGCTACGGTTGTTCGTTTCCAGCTTGAAGATTCCCGCTACCATGCCGGGGATGTAGTAGTGGTCCTTTCAGAAGGAGAAATTCACTTTCACGGCATGATTGGTCGATTAGCCGACGGTTGGGCCACGGCTACCGATCGACGTGGCTCGCTCCTACCCGCAACGGTCCAATAGCCGGCCCAACCCGTTCAGCGCCGATAGCCAGCTGGATAATTCAGTTCCACATCGGGAGTTAGAGAGACAATCTTGATACGATGAAATCCTTTTTTCGGATGCGTTGAAAGATAGGTCAACGCGATTTGTCTGTCTAACGCTGTGCTAAGTTCTCTTATGAAGGGGTCAAAACTGGTGGGGGCACTAAAACCCTGGAAGTACGCGTGACCGCCAGTTTGGTCGGAAAGTTTCTGTAAAGAACTTTGGCCGTTGGGTATGAGATTTCCATTTCCGGAGGCGCCAACGGTAGGAGCGAAAAACGCGTAGACTGCCACCGCTCGGCGCTGCGCTTCCGCAATAGCTCGTTCAAGATCGATGCTTTGGAAAGTCGATTCAAATCCGCGCGAGACGTCGACCCCGTCTGACACCATCAACACCGCCCGCCGTCCGGCCGGCTGAGAATCGAAACGTTTGGTCGCATCGATGAGCTCCACATAGGGGTTGTACGGCGCTGCACTCGATAGACCAAGCGGTGACCGAAGCGAGCGCGCCGCCTTTTCCAGATCAGCTGTAAACTTTTGACGTACCTGCAGACTACCTGTTCGCATATAAGCTACGGAAACACGTGATCCTCGCGGCAACCTTCTAATGAATTCCGCCAGCGGCTTTATTTCGAGCGCAACTGACGACACGACGTCGTCCTGAATCAGCACAAGCAGATTGATCGGCGAATTTGTACCCATGGCCCTGATTGAAAGAATAGTTTGAGGCTGGCCATCTTCGCTTATTGTGAAATCAACCGGGCGCAACTCCGACTCCGGCAGAACACGGCCTTTGACGCGAATAGTCACTGGAATAGTTACTGGCACGGCTGTAACAGCTGATGGCCCATTCGACTGGGCCAGTGTATTGCTGCCGGTAACGAAAGGAAGAACGACCGAAAAGATTGCCGCAAGAGAAGCACGCATGGCTCTTCCACCTTTCAATCGCTTCATAGGATCTCCTTAGCTTTGCACGTTGTAGACATTATACAAACATCCGCTACTGTAAGCTTGTCATCGAAGTTGGAACTGGCGCGACAAGAATTTCCCGGCTAAGATCGACGCCTCGGCAACTCTTTGCACTCAACGATATGAATCAGTTCAGCCCCGGAAAAATCAATCATCGCGATGAACGAACGGCACGCCTGCTTGACTGGACACCATGGCTCTCATTCCTTCTGGTGACAATTCCCCTGCCTGTGGTTTTTCTGTCGCTATTCGCCCCAGCTTCGACGAGCGATTCGGCAGCAGTCTACCTACTTCTCTCTTTTGTTTCATTAGGGGCCGGGTTAGTTGTCGGACTGATATTGCTTATTTTTCTCTTACTTTACCGACGGCGTTGGCAGGCCAGACTTCGCGAGCGTCTGGCGATGGACGGAATTACCGCCAATGAGGTGCCGTGGTTTTCTGCCGAACTATCTTCGGAAGAGAGAACCGTTTGGAACGACCTGAAAGGCAAAAGCGCAATTCTGGCCGATGCCTACTGCGAGACGCTAGCGGCACGTCTGACCGCAACTCGAATCGTCGCCAGGTCCCGCGGCGCAATACTGAAAGTTGAGAAGCAAATAACTCGCACTCAAAACCTTGTAGGAATAGATGCAAGCGCGCTGTTGAACGATTTGCAGTCTGATCGCCAGCGCTTCGATCTGATTCGGACCGAGGCGACCGTGCGCTTGTCTGAAGCGAAAGCACGCCTGCAAGCAATCGAGGCGGCGGCCAACCGTTCTCTAAATAAGACTGAAACAGAGCTCATGCTGAAACGTCTTACGGCTGCCCAAGAACAAGTCCCATTAGCATTAGAGATACTCAATCTGGAGCAAGAGAATTTGGATCAAATTGATGCCCAGTCGATTCTCAAGGGCAGCTTTAAGAACGCGAAGTAAGATCTTAAGGTTTCTAGTTATCCAAACTCTTAAGGCGATAAACGCCCGGCGCTACGCGGATTGCAAAATCCTGATCTACCAGCCCCCAGTTTCCCACGCCGGCATCAGGATTTGATAATCCTGTTACGCGCGCTAATTCACCGCGAAAGGTCATACCTGCACTCGTCAAGTATGTTCGTGCCACTTCGATGAGTGCCTCTTCTCTGCCGATGGTCTCCTCTAATTCGTCTTGGAATCTTGCTTCCGCCAACGACCAGATATAGGTGAACACAGGATCATAGACTATCTCGCTAGGAATCACCTTAAGAGCTTTTTGAAGCTCATCAAGTGCTTTGTTAAAACAGCTTCGATCGCTTATTCCACTCGCCTGACGCAGGTCTCGCGAGGCCATCTCCCATTCCTTGCGCAAAACATTTAGGATTTTAGTCGCCTCCTTGGAAAGGCCTGGCTGACTGCGACGATGTGCATCGGTGAGCGCGCGAAAGTAGGGCAGCATTCTGCGCGCGACGAACATTGCTCGGTTGCCTCTCAGTTTCCCGTAATAGACTCGACCGCGCCTGACGAGCTCGTCTTTAATGGTCCATGCGAGCCTGCTTTCGGGATCTTTCTGCACGTTCCGTGGCATGTGGGCATCACGGCGTCCGCAGACTGCGATATATAAGGAAGGCCCAGGA
Source organism: Pyrinomonadaceae bacterium (assembly GCA_046262775.1). Lineage (GTDB taxonomy): Bacteria > Acidobacteriota > Blastocatellia > Pyrinomonadales > Pyrinomonadaceae > PSRF01. The sequence continues at coordinate 3,606 of JBHEMC010000157.1, forward strand.
CGACGGGCGTCAGTTAATGCCGCACAAAACCCTACCCTATCGATGAACCTCTCGGCTGCAAGCGCATCCTCAATTCGCAGCTCTGGTTCGCGGCACCAGGAACAGTCGCGATAGCTCTCTATGATTTCAGGTAATTGAACCAAAACCATCACCGAGATCCTATCAAATTGAACTGAGGGACCTATCAGACTGACTTGCACCGCTGACCGATCAAACGGAACTGTGACCTCAGAAAACCTATAAATACGTTCGTTTTTGAACGCTTTGATGAATTCCGTCTTATGGCATGGCCGTTGCCAATTGAGTCGCGTCCGGAAATTTCGTTTAACGGACAAACCGCTAAAGTCGATTCGATAGTAAGGCCCAAGCGAAAATGCGAACCAAACTTTCCCACGTACTCACATTCACGGCATGCCTGATGCTCGCGCTGTCACTCTCAACCGGCACCTTGATAACAAAGGTCGCCGCGGCAGTCGACCGGAACGCCGGCCTCGACAAAGTCGCCTCAAATCTACGAGGACATATCTCATCAGGTAGCGAAGAAACACTCACTGTCATTCTTCAACTCAATGGACCAGTTAGCGGAAGGCTTAATGCCCTACTCAACAGGAACGGAGTGCATGTCAAACAAATCTTCAAGAACTTCAACGCTTCTGCGGTGGAACTTCCGGTTAGCGTTATCGAAGAGCTAGCCTCCTACGACGAGGTGCAGTTTCTTAGTCTCGACGATCAGATTGCGTCAATGGGCCATGTTAGTTCAACAACCGGAGCCGACGATGTGCGTACACAAACGACTTCCGGCGGCACCTACACGCTGGATGGGACCGGTATCGGCATTGCGATCGTTGATTCTGGTATTTACTCTGATCACAAATCATTGGGCGCACGCGTTATCTATAACCAGGATTTCACAGGCGAGAATCGCGTGGACGATCCTTTTGGACATGGCACTTATGTAGCAGCAGCCGCCGCCGGTAACGGATCCTTGTACAGCGGAAACTATGTGGGCATCGCGCCCAACGCGAACTTGGTTAACCTGCGAGTGCTAAATTCCCAGGGCCAAGGATTAACCTCTCAAGTTCTCGCTGCACTCGATTGGATTTACTCCAATCGCGTGACTTACAACATCCGAATAACCAATCTTAGCCTCGGCGCTCCGGCCATTGCATCTTACCAAAACGATCCACTTTGTCTCGCAGTGCGCAAGCTTTCCAACGCAGGCATAGTTGTTGTCGCGGCTGCAGGCAACGATGGAAAAGATCAGTACGGTCGCAAACAATATGGAGCTATTCATTCTCCAGGCAACGAACCTTCGGCGATCACCGTCGGCGCTTCGAATAGTTTCGGGACCAACTCACGCGCAGATGACACGATCACGTCCTATAGCTCACGCGGTCCCACGAGAAGTTATTGGACCGATCGGTACGGCGTTAATCACTACGACAATCTGATTAAGCCTGACGTTGTTGCTCCGGGCAACAAACTGATCTTCGCCGAAGCCGCCAACAATTACCTGGTGAGCACACATCCCGAATTGGAAACGGGCCTGGCTCCAGGCAAGACTAATCAAAAAATGATGTATCTCAGTGGCACATCAGTCTCTGCGCCGCTGGTGTCCGGCGCCGTAGCATTGCTGCTTCAGGCGAACCCGAAATTGACCCCTAACATGGTGAAGATGATTCTCATGTACACGGCGCAACAACTCCCTAACATGAATATGCTTGAGCAGGGAGCCGGAGAACTGAACATCGAAGGTGCCGTGCGCATTGGAAAACTAATTCGCTCTGATTTGAAGAGCACTACCACTCTCGGCTCGCCCCTCCTTACCGCTGCTGCCCCTACCCCACAGTCAACAATCGACGGAACTACTTTCTCATGGTCCCAGGGAATAATTGCCGACCAGGCTTATGCAAAGGGTTCGGCCTTGATTACCCAATACCAGAAAGTTTACGGACTGGGAGTTCTTCTGTCAGATGCCACCCTCTACAACGCCGGTGTGTTGTTGTCGGACCAAACGATGATCTCAAGCGGCGTACTTCTTTCCGATCACATTGTCATTAGCAACGGCACGACCCTCGGTAGCGGAGTTGATTTACTGCCGGCTGGCGTTCTACTTAGCGACGGCGTGCTGCTCTCAGACGGTGTATTGCTCTCGGATGGAGTTCTGATTAGTGACGGCGTATTACTCAGCGACGGTGTCCTGCTCTCCGATCGCATGAGCGCTAACTCGTTACTTGTCAGTGGCGATGTCACAGGCTACATGAAGTAGTTCACCGCGGCACGCAACGCTCAGCTTCGAGATTGGGGGCTATCATAAGTCACACAAGGTCTAAGTGCGGAAATGACCATGACAAATCTACCTTCAAATAGTTCGCACGCCACGAACCTTGTTCGTACCTCGCAGACGTTTGGATCGACGACGCCAGACACAAAAAACTGCCGCTCACAAATAAGCTGTCTGGTGAGCGACATCGAATCTCATGGAATCAGAGAAGTCGTTGGGGTCGTATTCAACGATCTTCTGCGCTTGTTGGAGTGTCTAGATCTGATTGAGGTTCACCTGCGCAAAGTTGAATTCGCAGAGCAGACCTTAGAAATGTTTCAACTAATTCACGATGATGCAAGTGGCCTCGTTGATTTTATTCAGGCTAAAGGCTTGAAACCTGAGGTCGTAACGCAAGAGTTGTTCGACACGCTCGATGGCATTTCATTCGCGGTGAATCACGATTTGCAACGAGTTTTTGAAACAAGCCCGAAATCCCCCACCGGCAATAGTTCTCATGCGGTAGTTGGCAGACTCTACCGCGCTCACGACGTGCTTACGAATTGCCTCCAGCAATCAACCATAACATTGGCTATGGTTTTTGACCCCAATCTCGATGGTGCAAGGCTATTCAATACCTCGGACATGCGCTTTCGCCAGTCCTTGCAATTGTGCGAAGACCTCGGCCAGCTCATTCAACTCGTATCAGCATCTGAGGACGATCTAAAACAGATTGACTATGGCGCGCTAACCAATGGAATTCAGAAGTTTCGCAATGAGAGCATGGAGCTTCTGATGTATTCAGATTGGCCTCAATTTGAGATTCTTTGCCAACAGATCGA
>JBHEMC010000158.1:0-6636 GCA_046262775.1 Pyrinomonadaceae bacterium
AAAACGTCGTCACGATTCAGCACGTCACGAAATCGCAGAATTACATTGCCGGTTGTCTGTGATTTTTGCCATTCCGTTTGCCACTTCGCGTATGTCTGTAAATAGCGTCGCGCCTGATCGTCGGCTGAAGCGGCAGCATCAGTCTTGCCGGTTCGCTCTAATGCTTTCGCAAACAGAAAATAAGCCTGTCCGTCCCGCGGATCTGAATTGATAACTGGACGAAGTTGTTCTGCAGCTTCGGCGTATCTACCCGAAAGAAAGAGCGCATACGCATAGTTGAAGTGCACCATCTGATCGTTTGGCGCCGACTCTGCGGCGCGCGATAAAAACGAGATCCCCTGTGCAAGCAAACGTTCACGGTCTCCTTGTTTCTTATCCTCGCGTGATGCCTGCACCGCGACGGCGCCCGCATTGTTGTAGACACCGACTAAGCGCGCTTCGGTGGAGAGCGGCACAATAGCTGCTAGCGCTCGTCCATAATCACCGATTTTTGTGTACCCCAAACTCGCGTAAAACGCAGCCTCAGCATAGTGGGGATCTTTCTTCTCGAGTTTTGAAAAGTATTCAGTTGCTTCTTTCCACTTCCCATCGAGCATGTAAAAGCGCCCGAGTTCAAATGACGCCTGTGGATAGATTCCGCCGCCACTCGATTCTGCGTACAGCCGAAGTGCGTTTTTCAGATAGTTCGCTCGTTTTGGATCACGATCGTTGAGCTGAACACCTTTGACGTAAGCCTCGAAAGCTCGCTGGGGAATTTTGGTTGCATCCTGAATGATCGTGTATTGCGAAAACGGCAGCGCTTTATCTCGGTAGTAGAGGATCTGATAAGCCAGCCGACCTTGAATGTTTTGCAATGACGTTAGTGGACCGCCAAAATCAAACCGGCGAGTTAACCAATCGCCGTCGACAACCTCGCCGAGTGTGCGTCCCTCGTTCACTTTGATTACGCGGGCCGTAACCTGAACGTAACCCTCAGACGAGATCTTATCCTTACCGTTCTTCGGCTCGTCAACAGGAGCCGGAGTTACTGAGTAGCTGCCAATAACAATCATCGTTGCGCGTGCCTCGCGCGCCAACTTGATGGCTGTAGCTCGAGAAGGAATGACTGTTTCGGGCAGACGCAGATGTTGGTAGGCGAGTTCGCGTTCACCGTTTGAAACGATCACTAGTCCCGGCCGATTTAATAATTCCGCGATTGAATCGGCGAAACTCTCACCGACCCAGTTGTATTCGGGTCGTTTAGACGTATTCTCGAACGGCAGAACCATCAGAACATCTGTCGAAGCGTTTTGTGCGTGAATGGGGATGGATAAGAACCCAAACACGACCGCGAGGACAACAGGAAAGCAGAATCTTTGATAGGCAATCAACTTCATTAAATACAAAACTCCTGACAATCTGGTCAGTTTTGGGTCAGCGACTAGGATGCGAGTAGCGCCCTGAATTCATCCGCTTCGCCCAACGCGCGACGCCTCAATGTAGCAGAAACGGGCTAAACACTGAACTGAGCGCAACCTTGAGTTCTGCGGGCTGAGGTGATGATTGTGTGATTTTAGTTGGGGATAAACTTAGCTTTCTGAAGCTGAGCGCTCCATAGTCGGCGGAAACATTAGTCAGCGTCGAGCAGGGCTTTGCGAGCGAAATCGCGGGACGAATTGCCTTCAAGTGGGTTTCGGGGGTGATGTGAGAAAGAGCGTGCGATTCCCGGTTTTCGCACTACTGCGCTTTCAGGGGCTACGACTACATTGAATAAACACCGACAGCGTCGCGATCGTGCTGCTCGAGATCGATACCGGCCTTTGGTTCGACGTCGGAATCTTTTGCCAGTAAGTGTGTTACACCCTGGTCGTCCACAGGCCGCGAAAAGAGAAACCCCTGCCCGTATTCACATCCAAGCGCTTTCAGTTGCTGATGTTGCTCTTCAGTTTCGATGCCTTCAGCAATAACCTCCATCCCCAGATTGCGTGCGAGCGTTGCGATAGTCCCGACAATTTCAGAATTATCATCCGCAGAACTCATCCGGCTCACGAATGATCGGTCTATCTTTAAATAGTTTAATGGGAATCGGTGAAGGTAACTCAGTGACGAATAACCAGTCCCGAAATCATCGATGCTGAGCTGTACGCCAAGAGCCCGGAGTTGTTTGAACATCAATGTTGCGGCTTCTGCGTTTTCCATAACGACACTCTCGGTAATCTCGAGTTTCAAGCAGTGTGGATTCAACCTGCTGCGGCCCAACGCGCCCTTGATCTGTTCGATCAGGTCTGATTGGGAAACCTGCCGGGCCGAAAGATTGACGCTTAAGCTAAGTGACCGATGGATAGGTGATTCCAATTGCCATTGGCGGATGCGAGTGCAGGCCTCTTCAAGCACCCATTGACCGATTGGCACAATCAATCCGGTTTCCTCTGCGACTGGAATGAAATCGACAGGTGACACCAGGCCACGTCGCGGATGGCTCCAGCGTACAAGTGCCTCAAACCCTGCAAGACGTCCAGTTTCCAAATTAACAATCGGCTGGTAATAGACGCAGAACTCTTTCTCCTCAATCGCATGTCGCAAGTCATGCTCGAGTTGCAGTCGCGACACAGCACGCGCATGCATGCTCGTGTCAAACATCTCATAGCGCGCCTTACCATTTTCCTTTGCTCGGTACATTGCTGTGTCAGCATCGCGCAAAATGTCTTCCGGCTTTTCATATCCGGTCGAACTGAGAGCGATGCCGATGCTTGCTGATGCGCATGCGGAGCTCTTGTCGAGATCAAAGGGCAGAAGCAGTTCTTCATGAATTCGCTCAGCAACCCGCACTGTATCTGTATTGTCGACAATGCCGCTCAGCAGAATTGCAAATTCATCCCCACCGAAGCGCGCGAGTGTATCAACCGGTCTCAGGATTCGCTCCAATCGTTCTGCAAATGCTACTAGCAGCAGGTCTCCATGAGTGTGGCCCAGACTGTCGTTAATATTTTTGAAACGATCAAGGTCGAGGAAGAGTACCGCGAAGAGGTGATCAGGCCGCCGTTTGGCGCTTTCGATCTCGGCTTTCAATAACTCAGTGAACATCGCACGATTTGGTAAGCCAGTAAGCGAATCGTGAAAAGCTGCATGGCGAAAATGTTCTTTCGTTTCCTCAAGGACACGGCTGATTCGTTCCTGTTCAGCGATATAGTTGTTTAGCTCCTGAACGTGACGCTCAGCCTGTTCAGCACGCTCCCGTTCAATTTCTGCACGAGCCCGTTCAGCGTCTTCGGCCTGCCGAGCTGAAGTTTTAACTTCGCGCAAATAACGGTCGTAACTGAAATAAACGATAGCAATCAGAGGGACAGCAATTAAGTACGCATAAAACCTTACACTGCTGACGATGATTGCTGCACACGCCGCGCCCGCAAAGTACGTAATGGACATCCAAAGAAAGTTGCGGCTCCACATCCGCCAGAACGATTGGTTGTCTTTTAGAGCATTGGCGATCGCTCCCAGACCGGTGTGTACGAGGTATTGAACCAGACCCATAACACACACGGCAGTAACAGACACGGACGCACCCTGCTTGAAAAAATCCATAGTCGAACCGAAGATCGCCTGAAGCAGAGTGGCTGTAATGAAGACCGCACAAGCGAGTGCGGCACCCCCAAACGCGACTGTCCTGACCTTCTTGCTGATGCGAAAACCGGAACATAGCCCCGCGAGTGCTCCCAGGATGATCGCGGCTTCACGTCCATAGACCAGTAGGCCAATAAAAACGAACGTATCGTCGACAGTAATATTCGCGTTAATCTGGGGTATTCGTACGGCGACGCGTGAACCAATAACTGCCGTGATGACGACGAGTAGCAGGAAATATACGTCAATGCGCGCAACAGGGAGTCGAAAACCAGCATAACCGCACGCGGCAAGCCCTGCGGCTACAACGAGCCACATGTAAACGCCGGTTAACTGTTTTCTAATGGTTTTCATGTCCGCACGCGCTGTGGGTGACTTCCTGTTTCCTATCTCATACCGGAGCCACTGTCGCCGAGTGCGCAGTCGTCGCCAATTGCGAAGCCATCACCAATCGCGAATCCGTCGCCGATGGCATAACCATCGCCCATCGCAAAACCGTCGCCGATTGCAAACCCATCGCATAGCAGTATTACATCGCTAAAGAAAACCGAACCGCCTCCCATGGCCGTGCCGTCGCTTCGCATCAAGTAGTTACCGAGAACGACTCCTCTGGTCCACATGGACGTATTTAGACTTTCAGTTGTATATGTCTCGTAAACTCCTTCGCCAAGTACTCGACCCCTTCCATAAGTGACCTGATACTTATTAATCAGATCTTTGCCCGTGACGATTGCATGATTGAGAATGAGGCCCTGTGCCCAGGGAAAACTAAAAGCGGCAATGGTTGTCTGCGGGCTTGGCGCTGTTTGCGTCAACAGATTTGAGCCGAACGACGGTCCCAACAATCCGAGCAGATCCGTGCGTACCAGTTTCGCGACTGTCACTGCGCCCGCCACATTCAACTGACCCGCACCTTGTTCTAACACGTTGAACCCTGCGAGCGGCTGGGCCGTGTACATCAGAATCATCTTGACGACATTCGGCGTCAAATTTGGATTTGCTTCGAATAGCAGAGCCGCGGCACCGGAAACGACCGGCGTCGACATCGACGTGCCGCTCAGGTACATCAACTTCATATTATTCGTGGAATACTTGTAGGTTTCGAGCGATGGATATTCCCGAATGAGACGATTGTTGATTGCTTCGGCGGCAATGATCTTGTTACCGGGAGCAACGAGGTCGGGTTTGATCAGATTGTCGAAGTGCCGGAGACCATAACGATCGACGGCAAAACTACGAGTTGGCCCGCGCGAGCTGTAAGTTGCAACCTTATCATCGTTGCGTGGGTCTGTTCCGAAGCTGTTGCTGGCGCCAACTGTTATTGCGGTCGGTTCATTTCCCGGGCAGTGTATTGCTCCATAAATTTTATCGCCGGCCGTGTTCTTGCCGTTGTTACCGGCGGCTGCCACGACCACTACACCAGCATCAACGAGCTTGCGAACTGCTTTACAAAGTGGATCATCTTCGTAGGAACTGATCGCAGGAGTTCCCAAACTCATATTCACAACTTTCACGTTGTAGGTGGTTCTATTTGCGATGAGCCAGTCGAGCGCGCTGAGCACGCCCGATACTGCGCCGATTCCCTGTGAATTAAGAACGCGAAGATTCAAAAGGTTTGCGGCTGATGCAATGCCTTCGTAGGCGCCCGAAGTGGGAGCACCATTACCCGCTGCAATCGCGGCGACATGCGTGCCGTGTCCATATGGATCGTCTGTTCGGTTTTCGCCGGTGAAGTCTTTACTTGCCTTGATTTTTCCAAGAGTACCGAACGATTTGTGGTTAACATCAATACCCGAATCGACAATGGCGATTGTGACGCCCGAGCCGTCCAGCGTGTAATTGAGACCGAGAGCATTTTTCTGCGCTCGCACCTGTTGCGTGCCCGTCGTCGTAGTCAAATGTCCGGAGCTTTGCACTGGCACATCAAGCGAGATGTAGGAAACTGAGGGGTCAGCAGCCAGTACATCCAACGAGTCAACCCTGACGTCAAGGATCTGCATATTGAGATTGGAGAGCGTGGCGACCAGGATTCCACCGACTGTCTGCAAGAGCGATCCAATCAGACCCGGCGAGCTAGTCGATGCGGACTGCACGATAACTCTTACCTGTGAACTTCCGGCGCCGGCATCGATTAGGCGACGCAGGTCGGGTGATAATTTGGGTGTCGCAAGCGTAATGGCCTGTGCTCTAGGGCTCGTGATAAAGAGCGAAGCGCCAAGCGAGAGTAAGAGAAAGAGTGCAACCAGGTATCTGAAGGTTTGGGGGCGAACCATTGGTAGTTTAAGCTCCGAAGTCATCAGGATTGAAAAACATATAGGCTTTACATCATCACCGGACTGGCGCACGTGAGTGTCGGGACGCTCACGCGGTTCTTGGGTACTCTCGCGTATACGAACCGGACTTGTAAGTGTCTGCCGTTCACCTTTCGGTTTAAAGAGGACCTTTACTAAGACCGTGGCGAGCTCAAAGACCTGCGCGCACAAAGTGAGTGCGCCCTCCCCGCAGTGCGAGCGATGTGCCATCATGTTGGTAAGCGACAATTATTCGGAAAACATTGGCTTTTTTCACGGAAATTCGGGAAGTTGTGAGTTTGATTGAACTAATCCGACGGACGATGAAGAGAGCAGATTGACATAAAGGCCTGTCAATTTGCTGCGGTTTTCGGTCGAGAAGATAGAGCTAAGAAGTCTGGACTAAATGTAAGTTCAGTGCTTTCAGCGAACGCTGAATGGCTCGAGTTGCGCCGGGTCGCGCCTGGCTTCCTGAGGTTTCCAATTACGAACTGTGATCCTTCAGCATTATCCACGCCGTTCTTTTTCCGAACTTTCGCCGCCCGTGACATTCGCGAGCAACCCTAAAAATGTTTCCTTGAGCGAACGAAAAAGTACCAGTCCTGAGTCGTGTTGCACTATTTCAATTTCAAAGGCATCTTAAGAACTTCCGCACAAAACGTTTTTCCTCGAGGCACACTCGTTGCAAACACAAAGCGCATTTCACACATAAGGGTGAGGCTATGGCGTCGTCATGGAGTATGGA
>JBHEMC010000159.1:0-6578 GCA_046262775.1 Pyrinomonadaceae bacterium
CCTCCAATCTGAACGCGCATCGTTGCTTGTATTCGATGAATCAGCAAACGAGTTGGTGATGAAGGCGGGGGTTGGGTTAGCAGCTGATCCGAAGAGTATTGCGAATGTCGCACTCGGCGAAGGTGTTGCGGGTGAAGTACTTCAAACGGGACAACCAATGGTTGTAGCTGACATCGAGCACGCGGGTCGTCGACCTGCGCCACCCGAGCGTCGTTACAAAACGAAATCATTCATCAGTTTTCCCATCACTATCGCGGGTCGGAAGATTGGCGTGCTCAACGTTACTGACAAGTCGAGTGGCGGCAGTTTCGATGAAGTTGATCTCAGTTTGCTGGAGATCATTGGACCGCAAGTTGCTCTAGCTATGGAAAGGGCCGAATGGCAGGAACGCGCGACCGAATTTCAACTCATGTCGATCACCGATCCTTTAACGGCACTTCCGAACAGACGTTATTTGGAAGAGCGTCTCACGGAGGAGTTGAACCGCTCCAAGCGTTACGAATACGCAATGAGTTTCTTGATGATCGACATCGACGATTTTAAGGCTTACAACGATCACAACGGACATCAGGCCGGTGATCTTGCGCTGCAGATAACGGCCCACTGCCTGAAGTCGGCGTTGCGGTCGGCGGACGTCGCGTCGCGCTATGGTGGAGAGGAGTTCTGCATTCTTTTGCCGCAGACGCCGATTGCAGAAGCCGGTGTCATTGCCAATCGTATTCGGCAGAGGGTCGCTTCCACCCATTATCCTCACGGCAAGGCGCAGCCGTTAGGTCGAGTAACAGTTAGTATTGGAGTCTCGACGTTTTCGCCGGTCGTTAACTCAGCAGTAACAGTTATCGCGGCTGCAGATCGAGCACTCTATCAGGCTAAGAGTATTGGAAAGGATCGAGTGGAGTTTTACCAGGACGATTCTGTCAAACCCTTCGGCAAATGAGCGAGAGTAATCCCAATCAAGCGCTCCGGCGTGTCCTTGGACGAGTTGAGCGGTCTGATTTTGTCGGCCGTACGGCGGAGCTTCAGCGGATCGTCGCACAAGCGAAACAGACTGACGCCGGCCGCGGCATGCTTCTATTGCTGGCACCTTCAGCAGGTGTTTCAGAGTTGCTGCGGCAGGCCTATGACGAACTCTTCACTGATGGTTCCAGTGTTGTCCCAATTTACTTCGCGTTCACCAGAAGTGAAATCACAGCAGTCAGTGCTGCTATTGAATTCCTAATCTCCTTCCTTCAGCAATATGTCGCATACCGACGGAGCGACCCGTCGCTATGTCGCGCAACGCTGACGCTCAACGATGTTCTGGAATTGGCGCCTGCGGCTGATCTCGATTGGATCCAGCAAGTCGTCGATGGTTACACGCGACAACGTTTCAGCAACGACGACAAAGCACTCATCAGGTTTTGTCTCGGTGCTCCGCAACGCGTTCCGGCCCGCCGTGGACGACCATTCGTCATGCTCGACGGTGTTCAACTCGCCGAACAGCTTAATGGCGCGGTAGTCCTCGCGACCGAGGTCTTGCGAGTATTCACAACCGGTAACAGCTCATTTTTGCTTGCTGGATTGCGACGGCAGATGCTCGCCGCAGCACACAACGCGCAGTGCGATTTCGAAAACCTGGACATGTTGCGGCTTGAACAACTCAGCAGTAGCGAAGGGCGGTTACTAGTTGAACACGTTGCGCGCCGGCAGCAAGTGGAAACGACCGCGGAGGTTCGCGATCTATTGGTGCAACAGTTTGCCGGCAGTCCATTCTTTATCACGAAATTTTTGCAGGCCGCACGGGACAAACGGATGACGCTCACGTCGTATCTTGATTGCGAGCGCCTGTATGTTGACGAGCTTCTTGGCGGACATTTGCATCATCACTTTCACGAACTACTTGATGAGGTTTCACCAGATTCAGAAACGCGTGTTGCTTTGATTCGTCTGCTTCGCGAATCGACGGCTGGGGATGAAAGCCAGTCGCCCGTCGAAGTTTGGCGACGAAGACTGCGCCTAACTCAGGAGAGCCTTGAAGAAATACTGTACCGCCTTCATGTCCAGGAATTTATTAACTGGGATGGCGCAACTCTTGAAGTCAGCGATGGACCACAGTCGTGGAACGATTATTTGAAGCTCCGGTATCGGTTGGACGTACTCAACGAGCCTCGTGCGTTAGTCGTTGCTGATGCTCTTGCAGAAGCATTAAAACGTGCACCGCGCACGATGGCGCGGCACTACCGCCAGTCGGCGAAACCTGCGTTGCGTGAACTTCTTTCACGTTTCGACTGTCAACGTGTGCCGTCCATTCTTTTCGATTCTTCCGCTTTTACCAAACGGTTTGTAGGGACCTCGATTGAGGAAACGAACGATGCACTGCAGGAAGAAACGAGTTTGTCGAAGTTACCGCAAATTGTGCACGTTGCCAGTTGCGTTGCTTTCAGCAGCGACTTGCGCCAGGTTTGTGAAGAAGAGCATTGCGTGGTAGGCCATGGTTTCGAGAATGCGATTTACAGCGACGCCGAAGAGATCGTCTGGCTGGTGGCTGACATCGATTCGAAGCTCGCCGTGGAAGCAGATGTCACCACACTCTGGTTAGACCGACTCGACGCATTGGCTGGCAGTTCAGGGTTCAGACGCCATCAAGTCTGGCTTATTTCGAATGAAGGGTTCTCCGCTGACTCGGCCAGATTATTGCGCGAGCGAGGAGCATTCGGATCCAGCCGGCAGCAACTGGCGCTTTTGGGAGAGCGAATGGGAAACGTCAAAGTTCCCAATGATCTGCCCGTTGCTGAGGAAGCCGACGAGTTCCTCGTTGTAATGCCGATGGGAGAAGACAACGAGTTGATTGCGGCGAGCACGGTAGAGCAGGTAGCGCGCCGTTTGAGCTTTCGACCTGAAGCAATTAACCAGATTAAAACTGCGATCGTAGAGGCCTGTATTAATGCCTCCGAACACAGTTTTAGCCCGGATCAAAAAATTTATCAGCGTCTTCGCGTCGAAAATGATAAATTAGTCGTCACTATTTCGAGCCGCGGCATCGTGCCTCCAAATACCGGCACTAATAACAAGGGTTCAAGTTCGGTTATTTCTGAAGCTGACAAAACGCGAGAAGAGCGACGCGGGTGGGGGTTGAAGCTTATTCGAACTCTGATGGACGAAGTCGAGTTTGAGCGCGTTGATGAAGGCACGAGTCTACGTATGACGAAATACCTTCGCGACAGCCAGTCGTAATTCGGTTTTTTGTTCTACTTGTCGTAACGCAACTCAGGCAAGGAGGGAGGAATCGAGTGGAATTGCCAAACGGGTCCGCGGTCCGCTCACACAGCGTGGGTACGACTACTGTTGTCTATGCGAGCGACTACCTGAACAAACTGACAGGTGAGAAGATCGAGCGTGAATGTCGACGGCAGCTGGATTCCGGTTGTCGCGCATTGGTCATTGACTTTGCCGATACTGAATTGGTCAACAGCATCGGTGTTTCGATCCTATTGGGAATTATCGATATTGCAGAGAAAAGCGGTGCACAGGTTGTGTTTGCAGATGTGAATAACCAGACCGCTGATCTTTTCGACCTGCTTGGTCTAACTCGCCACGTTGCGCTTGCGAAGAATGAACAAGAAGCAATAACTCGCCTTTCTACCTTCGGCTCCGAATCTAAGGCAACGATCCATTAGGGAACGAACAGATGGAGTCAGGCAGTCAAAAGCTAATTCACACCTTTGCAGCTTTAGCCGATCTGGGACAGGAAGTCGCCAACCCTGGCGATTTCAAGGACATGGTCCAGACTTCGCTGCACCTTCTGCTCGGCACACTAGCTATACGACGCGGCGCCGTTATGGAATGCACCGGACAAGAGGTGCTGGGTTGCGCTGCTGTGTGGGGTTTGGATGGGCAATTCGCCTCCCAACTTACAATCCTCGAAACCGAAAAAAAGGTACTTCTTCACAGCCCCACTTCAGTGTTTTTGTCAGATGCAAGTGGTGGGTTCGTGGGTCGCCATCATGAGTTTTTGGAAACGCATGGCATTGCGATTCTGCTGCCGATGATCGTGCGCGGCGAACTAACCGGGTTCGTTTTACTTGGCGGAAAGGCGAGTGGTGAAGGTTTCTCAGCTTCTGATTTGGAAACTCTCCAGGCAATGGTGCGACACATTGGGGTTGGTATACATACGCACCGTCTGCTTGAACAGCTCGCTTGCCAGGCCTTGGAGAATCGGCGTCTTTATGATGAACTGCGGGGTATCTATCGCGACACGGTGCGGGCCTTCGCGGCCGCCATCGATATCAAAGACAAATACACTCAAGGTCATTCAGAGCGCGTCGGGAGATACAGTGAAATTATCGCTCGTGAAATGGGCTGGAGTGAAGAAGAGGTGGAGGGAATACAGATCGCCGGTTATCTTCACGACGTTGGTAAGCTGGTGGTCGATCGCGACATTATCAATGCGCCTTACCACATCAATGCTCAGGAATCGAGTGAACTGAGCCGGCACCCTTCAGCAGGTTACGAAATACTCGCGCCGATTAATCACCCGTACGCCGATATTCCACTAATGGCTAAATATCACCACGAACGCGTCGATGGTCGTGGTTATCCTGATGGCTTGACCGATCTTGAAATCCCTCTAGGTGCGAAAATTGTTTGTCTGGCTGATTCTTTTGATGCCATGACTACGGATCGACCTTATCGTCGCCGCCGCTCATTTTCCGATGTCATAAGAGACTTGCGTGCGAATAGCGGAAAGCAGTTTGATCCGGTAGTTGTGATTGCTTTTGCCCGCGCGATTCTGAAAGAGGTGAATGGCGGCGCGAGAGATCGTCGAATCACAAAGATGTTAGGCAAGGGCTATCTTGAAGATGAGCACGCCACGGAGTTGGTGTCGGATTTAATCAATGAGCTTGAATCAGCCAAAGCAGCCAAGTCAGTAGCCGGGCAGTAACCTAATACCACCACTCAGGCGCACCGTTTTGTGGCCACCGCTCAGTCTCCGGAATAGTACTAATGTTCTACCAGGAACGGACACGCTGAACGCCAACGGCGCGGCCAAAAAAGCGGGTTAACTTTTACCGCGACATGAAACCCTAATCCATGAGCTTTCCGTATCTAGAACTTACTTAGGTTGGATTCGGAGGACGAAGTTACAGATCGCAATCTTCTGATCAGGGGCGATCTCGGTGGCTTCTTCGCGGGCTAGTTCGCGGCCGCCTACTACAGTTGGGTTTCGACCTTTCGCCACGAGCCAAAATCTTCCTTCGTTATCTCGCGACAATACGGCATGGATCCGACTCACCTCCGGATCACCCTTAATGGGCAGGTCAACTGTGATACTTCTGGACCCACGACCAATCGTTATCTCGGGTTTCGTTACCGGCACAACGCTCTCACGCAGGCCATCGCGCCAGACTTCAATTGAGTAGAGAGCAGAAGCCCGAGGGCGGACAACTGTTTGCTCTCCTTCGCTACCTTCAGCTGTTTCCCGTATCGTTTCGTTCGGATTGAAGGGTGCAGCGGTGGATCGCGACGGATCGACTCGGGCGGTAACCATGGTGTGACCACTCTCGGTTTCGTCCCAGACCGGCTGCACGCGGAACTCACCTTTGTTCAGCGTTCCATCTACACGCAGTTCGACCGCGAATGACTTTACCGCCAGTTGAGTTGAACCACTGAGTTCGCGCGCGCGCTCCGACAAAACGTGAAACAGACCCTGTTCAAGACCGCGCCGCTTGTCGCCCTGCCAATCCTTATCATCCTCAGCGCTGAGGTAAACGATATACTCTCGGGGAATGTAAGTTGGACCGCCCGGAGGCGTGAACATTTCCCGCTGCATCGCGACTTCAACCTCACGGGCAATCTTTACGAGAAACTCCTCCCAAATCCGCCGCGGTTTGGCATGTTCGTCGGCGGCCTCCAAAAGGTCTTCACCCGTTTCGCCGTCAATCCACTTCCTTATTGACTCAAGCAGTCCCAATCTCGTTCATACCTTTCGTGTCTACGCATTCTTGCGCATGAGAACCCCTCATCGCAAATAAACGCGTTTCGCGGACACTTGGTTCAACGTTTACATTACTCTCAATGCAAAAGGAAGTCCGAATCGGTCATTGGAAAGGATCAATCAAACTTCACAAATCTTTTATTAATCCAGCCGCGATCCGAAGAATAGGGATCGATTTTCGGACGGCCGTGTGCGACTACCTGGACCTCATACCAGTTACTGTCAGCGCTCAAGACCTTGACCCTCGAACCATATTCGGCCAAGCCTATTGGCCCATTAGATGTGTTGGCCTGCGGACGCAGATTCACATCAGTAGTCGTGACTCCCTCGCGGCCAATAAAATTATCTCCAACTTGAGGAATGGTCGATAGGGGATTCCAATGCGACGTCACGTACTTGTGTGTGGCCAACAACATGCCGGAGAACGCCAGGATTAACGCCGCCGCAACTACCGCGCGACGTTTACGACTGGCAGGTTCCGACACCTCCCGCCGCGGATACTCTCTTATTGTCGCATCGCGTTGTCGTACACCGTCCGGTCCGCGATGCACCTTCGAAGGGGATTCAACACTGAGTGGAACCACAATCCGCGGACGTTTAGGCT